>NZ_JBHSRF010000094.1:0-33101 GCF_042658925.1 Sphaerisporangium aureirubrum | reverse complement strand
CCACCCGCACCCGCCGCATACAGCCCCGGACCTGGCGGAGCCGGCTCCCCCGGATCTGGCACCCCCGGATCCGCCGCCCCCGGATCCGCCGCCCCCGGATCCGCCGCTGCCGTACCTGGCACGCCCGGATCTGGCACGCCCGCGTCCAGCTCCCCCGCGTCAGGTGCCCCCGCGCCCAAAACCCCTGCGGCCGGCGCCCCCGCGGTCCCCGGTCGACCCGGCGCCCCCTCGCCGGCCGGCGCGCCAGCTCCCGGCAAGGGCCCCGCCGCCCCGATGACCGGCACCCGCATCGGCGACCTCGCCCAGGGCTCCCCCGACGCCTCCGCCACCCCCGGCACGGACCAGGCGTCCGCGCCCCGCCCCGGTACGGAAGCCACCTCCGCGTCCAGTCCCGGTAGAGGAGCCACCGCCGCGCCCCGCCCCGAGACGGGCGCGGCCTCGGCCCGCCCGGTCTCCTCCAAGGACGGGCAAGACAGGGCCGCTGATCCCGAAGCGGCAGACGTACGCGGTCCCGGTAAGGAAGCCACCCCCGCGTCCCGCCCCGGGACAGACGAGACCTCCGCCCGCCCGGTCTCCTCCAAGGACGGGCAAGACAGGCCCGCTGATCCCGAAGCGGCAGACGTACGCGTTCGTGAGAGCACGGCCGGCGCCGCCCACAAGGACGACCCAGACCACCCGGATGCGGCCGCATCCGCCCAAGGCACGGCCGCGTCCTCCCCCGGAGCGGACCGGACGTCCCGCCCCGGCACAGGGACGCCGCCAGAGTCCCGCCCGGCCTCTTCCAAGGGCGGGCAGGACAGGGCCGCCGGTTCCGAAGCGGCGGACGTACGTGAGAGCGCGGCCGACGCCGCCCACTCCGTCGGCGGGTGGGAGCCGGACGAGGGTGCGCCAGAGGAGCGGCCGACGCGCGTCCCCCGGGCCGGGAGGCCGCCGGCCGGGGAGACCCGGCCGGAGACGCGACCCCAGACGAGGCGGAACCCGTACGGGACCACGGAGCAGAGGCCGGAGGCCCGGGAAGTGCCCGTCGCCCAGGTGGCGGGGCGGGAAGGCGAGCGGGCGGACGGGGACTGGTGGGTTCCGGCAGAGGCCGAGCCGCACCGGGGAGAGCGGTCGCTGCCGGTGCGCACGATCGCGCTGGTCACCGTGCCGGTGGTGCTCGTGGTGGCGGCGGTCGCGCTGTGGCTCGGGATGCGGCAGGGCAGCGAGACGCCGGCCGCCGGGTCGGCCAAGCCACCGGCCAGCGAGCCCGCGAACCCGGGAACGCCGGGAAGCTCGCCGGACTCCTCGGGAGCGTCGTCCGCCCCGCCGGACTCCCCGAGCCCGACCCCCAGCCCCACGCCGAAACCCACCGGCTCCAGCCCGGCGGACGTCCCGGCGGGCTGGCACCGCTACAAGGACGGCACGGGCTTCTCGCTCGCCCTGCCCAAGGGATGGAAGCGCGCCGAGCAGCGGGGCACCCAGATCTACTTCCGCGGCCCGGACTCCGGCAGCTTCCTGATGATCGACCAGACGAACAGCCCGAAGTCGGACGCCGAGAAGGACTGGAAGAACCAGGAGCCCGCCGCCCGGGGCCGCTTCCCGGGCTACAAGCTGATCCGCATCAAGGAGGTGGACTACTGGAAGACCGCCGCCGACTGGGAGTTCACCTACAGCGCGGGCGGCGGCCGGGCCCACGTCGTCAACCGCGGCTTCGTCACCGACAAGAAGCACGGCTACGCGATCTACTGGAAGACCGACGACAAGGACTGGAAGAAGCAGTACGACCTCTTCGAGACCTTCACCGCCACCTTCAAGCCCGACAAATAACGCTCACCGCTCCCCTGTGGGACGATGCCCTCGGGACCGAAACGACGGGCATACCCCCACCGGAGCCGCGATACTGGACCACCACCCCGTCCCGGGCGATCCCGGAAGAACCGGACGGTGGACGCGAGCCGGAGGGCCGGTAGGAGGGCTGGGCGGGTGACGGCGGAGGGGGATCGGGTCGCGGGCCGGTACCGCCTGGTCGAGGAGATCGGCCGGGGCGGCATGGGCGTGGTGTGGCGTGCCCACGACGAGTTGCTCGACCGCTCGGTGGCGGTGAAAGAGGTCATCTACCGGGCCATGAGCGACGCCGACCGGGAGGCGTTCAACCGCCGCACCATCCGGGAGGCCCGGACGGCGGGACGCCTGGACCACCCGTCGGTGGTGGTCGTGCACGACGTCATCGAGGAGGACGGCCGCCCCTGGATCGTCATGCAGCTCGTCAGGTCGCGCTCGCTCGGTGAGGTCCTGCGCCTGAGCGGCCCGCTCGATCCGCGCACGGTCGCGGGCATCGGGGCGAACGTGCTGGACGCGCTGCGGGCGGCGCACGCGGCCGGCGTCCTGCACCGGGACGTCAAACCGGAGAACGTCCTGCTCACCGACAGCGGCCGGGTGGTGCTGACCGACTTCGGCATCGCCACGATGCCGCAGGAGACGGCGCTCACCACGACCGGCAACCTGACGGGCACCCCCGCCTTCATGCCACCGGAGCGCCTGCGCGGCGAGCCCGCGGTGCCCGAGTCCGACCTGTGGTCCCTCGGCGCGACCCTGTACGCCGCCGTGGAGGGCCGGCCGCCGTTCGACCGGGGCGCCCCCGTGCCCACCATGGCCGCCGTCCTCAGCGACGCCCCCGCCCCCACCCGCCGCGCCGGCCCGCTCGCCCCCGTCCTCGCGGCCCTGCTCCGCAAGGACCCCGTCAAGCGCATGACCGCCGAGGACGCCGCCGCCGCCCTCTACCGGGTGGCCGAGGGCGAACCGGCCCGCGCCCGCGGCCGGGCGTCCCGCCGCGCCGCCACCCCGCCCCCGGCCCCCGGCGGCTTCACCCTGCCCGACGGCCGAGGCCGGCGCGCCACGCTCGACAGCCCTTCCGCGCCCCTGGCGGGCACCCCCGGCTTACCCCCGGGCACGTCGTCCTCGCTCCCCGCCGCGAGCCTCTCGGGAGGCACGGACCCCTCGGGAGGAGCGTCACCGGGCCGTCCCGGCTACCCCGCGGCCCAGGGGACGCCCTGGCAGGGCGGCGGGCACACCTCCGGCGGGACACCCGGGGCCGGGCCGAGGGGACAGCGGCGGCGTGGGGTGCGGACGGCGGTGATCGTGGCGCTCGTGGTGCCGCTGGTGGGAGGGCTGGGGGCGGCCGGGTGGTACGGCTATCAGCGGATCTCCGCGGTGGGCGGCGGGGTCGCCGGGGGTGTGACGCCCGCCGGGACGTCCGGGGAGCCGGAGGGTTCCGGGGTGCCCACGGCGTCGGCGGGAGTGCCGTCGGGGGAGCCGGGCTCCTCGTCCCCGGAGGCGACGGGCGATGCGACGCCGGAGGCCACGCCCGGGGCGACGGAGAGCGCGGGACCGAGTACCGGGCCGAGCGCGGGGCCCAGTGCCGGGCCGCAGGCGGTGCCGAAGGGGTGGCGGCTGCATTCGGATCCGCTGGGGTTCACGATCGTGTTGCCGCGGGGGTGGGTGGAGTTCGGGCGGCAGAAGGCGCGGGTGAGCTTCCGGGCGCCGGGGGCGGCGAGCTACCTTCAGGTCGACACGACGCGGTGGGGGGACGCGCGGCCGGTGGACGCGTTGCGGACCGTGGCGCGGGAGTCGACGGCGCGGGGGTGGCTGCCGGGGTACCGGCTGATCGAGCTGACGCCGGGGGCGTTCATGGGGTGGCAGGCGGCGGACTGGGAGTTCACGTGGCGGATGAAGTCCGGGGTGGCGCATGTCGTGGACCGGGCGTTCGTGACACAGGACGGGCGGCAGTTCGCGATCTACTGGCACACCCTCCACGACCAATGGGAAGTGGACTATCCCCGTTTCGTGAGGTTCGCACAGAGTTTCAGGCCTGATCCTCTCTAGAGCGCATGTGACCGAATTCTGCGGGTAGCCACAAGCTCATGCCGGAATCCTCCCAGGTCACAGAGCGAGTCGTAGCCAGGCGGTATCGCCTGCTCGAACGGATCGGCCGCGGTGGGATGGGCACCGTATGGCGTGCCCGAGATGAGGTCCTCGGCCGTGACGTCGCGGTCAAGGAGATCCTCGCCCCCCCGGAGCTGACGGGCCCCGAACGGGAGATATTCACGTTAAGAACGTTCCGGGAGGCCCGGGCCGCCGGGCGGGTGAGCCACGCGGGCGTCGCTACGGTCTACGACGTGTTCGAGGAGAACGGCCACCCCTGGATCGTCATGCAGCTCGTCCCCTCCGAGACCCTCGGCGCCGTCGTGCGCGACCACGGCCCGCTCCCCCCGCAGAAGGCGGCCCAGCTCGGCCTGCAGGTGCTGGCCGCGCTGCGCGCCGCGCACGCGGCGGGGGTGCTGCACCGGGACGTCAAGCCCGACAACGTCCTGCTGACCAGGGAAGGCGGCCGGGCGGTGCTCACCGACTTCGGCATCGCGACCCTGGAGGACGACTCCCCCGTGACCCGGACCGGGATGCTGATCGGCACCCCGGCGTTCATCGCCCCGGAGCGGGCCGCGGGCGGGCAGGCCAGCCGCGCCTCCGACCTGTGGTCGCTCGGCATCACCCTGTACGTCGCCGTGGAGGGCCGCTCGCCGTTCCAGCGCGGCAACCCGCTGGCGACGCTCGGCGCCGTGATGCACGACCCGCCCGAGCCCATGCGGCTGGCCGGGCCGCTCGGCCCGCTGCTGGACGGCCTGCTGCGCAAGGATCCGGCCGAACGCATGAACGCGGCCGACGCCGAGGTCTACCTGCGGATGGTGGCGGACGGGCTGGCCCCCGGCCCCACCGCGCCCGCGACGCCCGTGCCCGCGCAACGGGGCGGCCCGCACCCCCTGCCCGTGACCGGCGCGATGGCCCCCGCCCCGCCCCGCGCCGCCGAGCCCATCGCGGCGGAGCCGTTCGAAGGACCGCGGACCGGGCCGTTCGCCGTCAGGACCGCCGTCCCCGCCCCGCCCGAGGGTGACGGGAACGCGACGAGGCCGGCGCCGGTACCGCGCGGCGGGTCGACCGGCCGGGGCATGGCGCTCACCGGGCTCGGCGCCCTGGTGCTGTCGGTCGGGCTGGTGGCCGGCGGGGCCGCATGGGTGATCGCCCGCATGGACGGCCAGCAGACGGCCCCCTCGGTGTCCCCCACGGTCCGGGTGACGGTCTCGGTGACCCCCTCCTCGGCGCCGTCCGGCGAGCCGGTCACCCGCGGTGACAGACCGACCTACTCCCAGGCTCCCCCGCCCGGGCCCTCGTCGACGCCGGACCGGCCCGACGACCGTCCGAGCGACCAGGACAAGGACAAGAACCAGGGCGAGAACAAGGACAAGGACAAGAAGAAGGACGAAGGCGACAAGCCCGACACGCCCTCCGAGCCTCCCGAGCCCAAGGAGTCCGACGGCGCCGGCAACGAGATCCCCCCGGGCCAGGAGGGCTCCCAGGGAGGGCCGGGCCCCGAGGGCAAGGAAGGCGGCAAGGACAAGAAGGGCAAGAAGGACGGCCCCGGCTCGGACACCCCGCTGGTCTCGTTCGACGCCCGCCACGAGGCCTCCGCCGTCCTGATCCCCTGATCCCGCCGACACCAGCCCCTACGGGTCGCGGATCGCGACAGGCGAGCGAGGAACGCCGAGCCGCCCGCGGGGCCGGGTCAGGACTCGGCGCGGACCCGTTCCAGCGCGGTGGCGAGGTCGTCCGGGTGGTCGCTGGTGAAGGTGACCAGCTCTCCGGTGACCGGGTGGTCGAAGGAGAGGGACGCGGCGTGCAGCCACTGGCGGGTGACGCCGAGGCGGGCGGCGAGCCGGGGATCGGCGCCGTACATGAGGTCGCCCACGCAGGGATGGCGGGTGGCGGCCATGTGGACGCGGATCTGGTGGGTACGGCCGGTCTCCAGCTTCACGTCGAGCAGGGAGGCGGCGCGGAACGCCTCGACGGTGTCGTAGTGGGTGACCGACGGCTTGCCCCCGGCGACCACGGCGAAACGGCCGTCGCCGGACGGGTGGCGGTCGATGGGGGCGTCCACGGTGCCGCGCAGCGGGTCGGGATGGCCCTGGACCAGGGCGTGGTACCGCTTGTCGACGGTGCGCTCCTTGAACGCCCGCTTGAGCCGCGAGTAGGCCACCTCGCTCTTGGCGACCACCATGACGCCGGTGGTGTTGGCGTCCAGGCGGTGCACGATGCCCTGGCGTTCGGCGGCGCCGCTGGTGGCGACCCGGTGACCGGCGCCCAGCAGGCCGCCGACCACGGTGGGGCCGGTCCAGCCGACCGTGGGGTGCGCGGCGACGCCGATGGGCTTGTCGACCACCACGATGTCGTCGTCCTCGTACAGCACGCGCATGCCGGGGACAGGCTCGGCGACGGGCACGGGGGCCGCGGGCGGCGGCGGGATCACGACCTCCAGCCAGGCCCCGGCGTGCACGCGGTCGGACTTGGCGGCGGTCGCGCCGTCCAGCTGGACGTCCCCGGAGGTGATCAGCTCGGCGGCGCGGGTGCGGGAGAAGCCGAACAGCCGGGCGAGCGCGGCGTCCAGCCGCTCCCCCTCCAGGCCGTCGGGCACGGGCAGGCTGCGCACGTCACCCACGACGCTCACCGTGCTCCTCGCCGGCGTCGTCCCGGGACCTGTCCGCTGCGGCGTCCCCGCCGGTGGCCGGCTCGGGTGCGCCCGTGGCGCGGGTGCCGTCGAGCTGGTAGCCGCGCCACGCGAGGAAGACCGCGAGGATGCCGCCGCACACGATCGCGGAGTCGGCGACGTTGAACACCGGGAACCCCGTGGCGGGGAAGACCTCGACCCAGTCGACGACGTGCCCCTGCAGGGGGGCCGGCGAGCGGAAGAGGCGGTCGGTGAGGTTGCCGATGGCCCCGCCGAGCAGCAGGCCGAGGGTGACGGCCCACGGGAGGCTGCGCAGCCGCCGCGCGGTGCGCAGGATGGCGATCACCACGCCGGCGGCGATGACGGTGAACACCACGGTCATGCCGGTCCCGACGCTGAACGCGGCTCCGGGGTTGCGGATCACCCGCAGCCGCAGCACGTCGGCGATCAACGTGACCGGCTCCCCGCCCTCCAGGACGGACACCACGATCGTCTTGCTGATCAGGTCGAGCACGAAGATCGCCACGGCCACCGCGGCGAGTATCCCGACGCGCCGGGCCCCGCTCCCCCCGGCGGCCTCCGCCGCCGGGTCGTTCAGCGGCGCTCCTCCCGCTGCTTGCACGACACGCACAGCGTCGCCCTCGGGAACGCCTGCAGACGCTCCTTGCCGATCGGCTTGTGGCACGATTCGCACACTCCGTAAGTTCCCGCGTCGATCCGGGCTATCGCCCGCTCGTTCTGCGCGACCAAGTCCCGCGCATTCAGGGTAAGGGCGATCTCGCGTTCCCGCTCATACGTCTTGGCTCCGGCGTCCGCCTGGTCGTCCCCCGCGCTGTCGCTGATGTCGCCCGACGCGATCTGGGACTCGGCCCGCGCCACTTCGGCGTTGAGTTCCTCGATCTCCCCGTGAAGGCGGTGGCGTACCGTGGAGAGCTCCTCGTCGGTCCAGCCCGTTCCGCCGTCGATCTGAGTGACGGGCTTCCCAGCCCGCGTCATACCGGCCATGAAGGCCTCCTCGCCGATCACGCCTTTGAGCAGTGCGGGAAGCATAGGTCGGCCATTTCCGAAGAACAACCGACGCGCCGACCGTTTACGTCATCCGTAACGCCGTCGCCCTTTCGGTCAATTCCTGGTGATCTCCGAGGATCTCCACGACCTTGTCTCTGCTGGCCGCGCCGCTGATCAGCCGGACGTCCGCCCGGCGCACGCCGAACGCGGACGCGACCGCGCGCAGGGCGGCCTCGGTGGCCTTGCCGTCGACGGCGCGGGCGCTCACCTTCACCACGATGGCGTCCGCTCCGTAGGAGCCGCCGACCGATTCGCGTGAGGCTCCCGGCCTTACCCTGATCGCCACCCGCATAATCGTGTCGGTCCTTCCGCCGCCGTGAGATATCGTTTCAGTTTGCAAGGCGTTGAAGGGGACGAGTACCTCCGCACCTCTCGCCGCAGCGACCCGGGGACGGTGTGAGCCCGGGGCGAGACCGGAGAGAAGATCACCCCCGAGCCGCCGGAAGAACGGCCGCCTCGGCCCAGTAGACCCGGCCACGATGACAAGAGTGGGCCTCGATCCGGGAAAATCCCGGTAAGCGGGGTCAAGGAGGGTGGTACCGCGGGGCTCCGGCCTCGTCCCTCCACGCCATTGGGAAATGCTCGCGTGGAGGACCGCCCCGACGATGACATCGCCATACTTCCGCCCGCTACCCTCGCGGGTCGACCTGCCCGCCTTCGAGGCGGAGACACTCAGCCGGTGGCGTGACGGCAAGGTCTTCGAGCGCTCCCTGGAGCAGAACGCCGGCGGCCCCTCCTGGGTGTTCTACGAGGGCCCGCCCACCGCCAACGGCATGCCCGGCGTGCACCACGTCGAGGCCCGCGTGTTCAAGGACGTCTTCCCGCGCTACAAGTCGATGCGCGGCTTCCACGTCCCCCGCAAGGCCGGCTGGGACTGCCACGGCCTGCCCGTCGAGGTCGCCGTCGAGAAGGAACTCGGCCTGTCCGGCAAGCCGGAGATCGAGGCGTACGGCATCGCGGCGTTCAACGAGCGCTGCCGCGAGTCGGTGCTGCGGCACGTGGACGCGTTCGAGGAGATGACCGAGCGGATGGGCTACTGGGTCGACATGTCCCAGGCCTACCGCACCATGGACCCCGCCTACGTCGAGGCGGTGTGGTGGTCGCTGAAGGTCATCTGGGACAAGGACCTGCTGTTCCGCGACTTCCGCATCACGCCGTACTGCCCGCGCTGCGGCACCGGCCTCTCCGATCACGAGCTCGGTCAGCCGGGCGGCTACGAGACGGTCACCAGCCCGTCGGTGTACGTGCGGATGCCGGTGACCTCCGGCCGCTTCGAGGGCGCCGACCTCCTGGTGTGGACCACCACGCCGTGGACGCTGGTGTCCAACACGGCCGTCGCCGTGCACCCCGAGGTCACCTACGTCGTCGCGGCCAAGGACGGCGAGCGGCCGGTCGTCGTGGCCGAGCCGCTGCTCGGCGCCGCGCTCGGCGAGGGCTGGACCGTCACCGAGCGGGTCCAGGGCGCCGAGCTGGAGCACACGCCGTACACGCGGCCGTTCGAGCTGGTCGACATCCCCGGCGCCCACTTCGTGGTGCTGGCCGGGTACGTCACCGTGGAGGACGGCACCGGGCTGGTGCACCAGGCGCCCGCGTTCGGCGCCGACGACCTGACGACCTGCAAGCGGTACGGCCTGCCGGTGGTCAACCCGATCGGCCCGGACGGCCGGTTCCTGGCCGAGGTGCCGCAGGTCGGCGGGCTGTTCTTCAAGGACGCCGACGAAGGGCTGACCGAGGACCTCCGGGCGCGCGGGCTGCTGCTGCGCGGCGGGCACTTCGACCACAGCTACCCCCACTGCTGGCGCTGCCACACGCCGCTGCTCTACTACGCGCTCCCGTCGTGGTACATCCGCACCACCCGCGTCAAGGACCGGCTGCTCGCCGAGAACGACCGCACCAACTGGTTCCCGCCGACCATCAAGGAGGGCCGGTACGGGGAGTGGCTGCGCAACAACGTCGACTGGGCGCTGTCGCGGTCGCGGTACTGGGGCACGCCGCTGCCGCTGTGGGTGTGCACGGCCGACGAGTCGCACGTGACCTGCGTCGGGTCGCTGAAGGAGCTCGGCGAGCTGGCCGGGCGCGACCTGACCGCGCTGGACCCGCACCGGCCGTACGTGGACGACGTGACCTTCGGCTGCCCGGTGTGCGGCGCCGAGGCCCGCCGGGTGCCCGACGTGATCGACGTGTGGTACGACTCCGGCGCGATGCCGTTCGCGCAGTGGGGCGCGCCGCACGTCAACAAGGAGGTCTTCGAGCAGTCCTACCCGGGGCAGTTCATCTGCGAGGCGATCGACCAGACCCGGGGCTGGTTCTACTCGATGATGGCCGTCGGCACGCTGGTGTTCGACCGCTCGTCGTACGAGAACGTGCTGTGCCTCGGCCTGATCCTCGCCGAGGACGGCCGCAAGATGAGCAAGCACCTCGGCAACATCCTGCAGCCGATGCCGCTGATGGAGCAGCACGGCGCCGACGCGCTGCGCTGGTACATGGCGACCGCCGGCTCCCCGTGGTCGCCGCGCCGGGTGGGGCACGCCGCGCTGGAGGAGATCGTCCGCAAGGTCCTGCTGACCTACTGGAACACGACCTCCTTCTTCACCATGTACGCCGGCGCCGAGTCGTGGTCGCCGTCCCGGCTGGCCGAGGCGCCCGCGCCCGCGGACCGGCCGCTGATCGACCGGTGGGCCCTCGCGGAGCTGAACCGCACCGTGGCCGAGGTCACCGAGGCGATGGAGGCGTTCGACACCGCGCGGGCGGGCCGGCGGCTCACCGAGTTCCTCGACGACCTGTCCAACTGGTACGTCCGCCGCTCCCGCCGCCGGTTCTGGTCGGGCGACCCGTCGGCGTTCGCCACGCTGTACGGCTCCCTGGAGACGGTGACCCGGCTGATGGCGCCGCTGGTGCCGTTCCTCACCGACTACGTGTGGGACGTGCTGCGCGCCCCGGACGCGCCCGCCTCGGTCCACCTGGCCACCTGGCCCGAGGTCGACCGGAGCCTGCTGGACCCCGGCCTGTCGGAGCGGATGGCGCTGGTGCGCCGCCTGGTGGAGCTCGGCCGCTCCGCCCGCGCGGGCAGCGGCGTCAAGACCCGCCAGCCGCTGGCCCGGGCGCTGGTCGGCGCCGCCGGCTGGTCCGCGCTGCCCGGCTCGCTGCGCGATCTGATCGCCGACGAGCTCAACGTGCGGACCCTGGAAGATCTGTCGGAGTACTCCGCCGACCTGGTCTCCTTCACCGTCAAGCCGAACTTCCGTGCCCTCGGCAAGCGCTTCGGCGGCGGCACCAAGGCCGTCGCGGGGGCCATCACGGCCGCCGACCCGGCGTCCCTGGCCGCGGCCATCCGCGCCGGCGACACCGCGACGGTCGTCGTCTCCGGCGAGAAGGTCACCCTCGGCCCCGACGACGTGATCGTCACCGAGCACCCGAAGTCCGGCTGGGCGGTCGAGACCGGCGCCGTGGGCACCGGCTCCGGCGAGACCGTCGCCCTGGACCTGGAGGTCACCCCCGAGCTGTACCGCGCGGGCCTCGTCCGCGACGTCGTCCGCCTGGTCCAGGAGGCCCGCAAGTCCACCGGCCTCGACATCACCGACCGCATCTCCCTGTGGTGGACCGCCACCGGCGACCTCGCCGACGCCCTGCGCGCCGACACCACCCGCCTGTCCGAAGAGGTCCTCGCGACCTCCGTGACCGAAGGCGAGCCTCCCACGGACCTCCCCGCCCACCACGACGCCGACCTGGACCTCACGTTCCATCTGAGCCGCGTGGGCTGACCCGTTCGAAAAGGCCCCGGCGTCCCGCCGGGGCCTTTTTTCCTGCCTCGATCAGGCCCGTGCGAGGACGAGAGCGAAGTCGCCGTCCGGGTCGGTGTAGCAGTGGTCGACGGTGAAGCCTGCGGCGGTGAGTTCGGCGCGGAGGCCGTGGAGGTGGAACTTGGCGCTGATCTCGGTGCGCATCTCTTCGCCTGTGGTGAAGGGGACGGTCAGGCCGAGGGCGCGGATGGGGACGGTCATGGGGCGGGTGGCGCGCAGGCGCATCTCGATCCAGGCGTTGTGCTCGTCGTACAGGGCGATGTGGTCGAAGTCTTCGGGGGTGAAGTCCGCGTCGAGTTCGTGGTTGACGACGTGGAGGACGTTGCGGTTGAAGGCGGCGGTGACGCCGGCCGAGTCGTCGTAGGCGGCGACCAGGCGGGAGGTGTCCTTCACGAGGTCGGCGCCGAGGAGGAAGGTGTCGCCGGGGGTCAGGGTGGAGCGGAGGGTGGTGAGGAAGTGCTCGCGAGGGCCGGGGGGGAGGTTGCCTATGGTGCCGCCCAGGAAGGCGATCATGCGGCGGCCGGGCCTGGGGAGGGCGGCCAGGTGGTGTTCGAAGTCGGCGCGGACGGGCTGGACGGTGAGGGCGGGGTATCGGGCCGCGAGGCGGTGGGCGGCGTCCAGCAGGGTCACGGGGTCTACGTCCACGGGGGTGTAGGCGGTGAGGCCCTTGGCGGTCAGGGCGTCGAGCAGGAGGGTGGTCTTCTCGCTGGTGCCGGAGCCGAGTTCGATCAAGGTGTCGGCGGAGGCGCGGGCGGCGATGTCGCCTGCCCATTCGCGGAGGATGGCCAGTTCGCGGCGGGTGGGGTAGTACTCGGGGAGCCGGGTGATCTGGGTGAACAGGTCGCTGCCCCGGGCGTCGTAGAACCACTTGGGGGGCAGCCACTTGGGGGACGCGGTGAGGCCGGTGCGGACGTCGTGTTCCAGGGCGCGGCGCAGGTGGTCGCGGTCGAGGTGGTCGATCAGGTGCACGGCTGACTGGCTGACGGGCACGAGTGTTCTCCCGGTTCGATGGCGGTGTTCGGTGACGGCGCCCAGCGGGCTGGGCTCATGGCTGGGGGTCGGGTGGCCGGCGGCCGGGCCGGGTGGTCACAGCGGCTCGACGCGGACGTCGCCGGCGGTGGCGAGGACCAGATGGCGGTCGGGGACGGCGCGCCAGGCGGGGTCGTCGTCGAGGGGTTCGCTGGCGACGAGGACGCCGTCGCCGCCGGGGCGCAGGAACAGGGTGTCGCCCCAGGTGGTGGCGGCGAGGGCGGTGCCGTCGCAGGCGAGGAGGTTCAGGCGGGCGGCGGGGTCCTTGCCGGCGGCCCGGGTCACGGTGTCGGCGAGGGCGGCGCCGAGGGGGGTGCCCGCGCGCAGCAGGGCGAAGACCCCGGCGGCCAGCCAGGCCGAGTCGCACGTGCTCTCCGCGTCGGCCGCCAGGGAGCGGACGGCCTCCCGCCCGGCGCGGCCGTTGTGGCTGAGCAGGTGGCGGCCGTCGGTGAACGGCGCGGTGGCCGTCTCCTCGACCGGCATGCCTGCGGTCGCCGACCGCACCGCGGCCAGCAGGCAGCGGGACCTCGCCACCTCGGCGAGCGCGGGCAGGTTGGCGTCCGCCCAGATGGGGACGGACCTGCGGTAGCGGACCGGTTCCGCGCGGGCGTCGTCGTACCAGCCCATGCCGAACCCGTCGGCGTTCACCCGGCCGTGACGCTGCATGCGGGGCGCGTACGACTGGGTCAGCAGGCCGTGCTCCGGCTCGCCGATCAGCGTGGCGAGGCTGCGCGGGGCGCCGAGCCAGGCGGCGTGACGGCACATCTAGACCCGCTCCGGGATCGCCTGGGGGCGGCGCATCTCAGGCCTCCTCCGGGGTGGCGGAGCGGGCGCAGCGGAAGCCGGAGAAGATCTGGCGGCGGATGGGGTAGTCCCAGTTGCGGAAGGTGGTGCGGACGGCGGCGGGGTCGGCGGCCCAGGAGCCGCCGCGCAGGACGCGGTGGCCGGGGCCGAAGAAGACCTCGCTGTACTCGGGGTAGGGGAAGCTGCGGAACCCGGGGTAGGGCAGGAAGTGCGACGCGGTCCACTCCCACACCTCGCCGATCATCTGCTCCGCGCCGTACGCGCTGGCCCCGGAGGGGTAGGCGCCGAGGGGGGCGGGGCGGGCGGCGCGGTGGCCGAGGTTGGCGCGGGCGGGGGTGGGGTCGTCCTCGCCCCAGGGGTAGGTGCGCGCGCGGCCGGCCTCGGGGTCCCAGCCGCAGGCCTTCTCCCACTCGGCCTCGGTGGGCAGGCGCCTGCCCGCCCAGCGGGCGTAGGCGTCGGCCTCGTACCAGCACACGTGCTGCACCGGCTCGTCCATCGGCACGGGCTCGGTGCGCCCGAAGCGGGTGCGCCACCAGGTGCCGCCGTCCCTGGTCCAGAACAGCGGGGCGGTGGCGCCGCTCTCCTGGCGCCAGCGCCAGCCCTCGGGGTCCCACCATCGGGGGTCGTCGTAGCCGCCGGCGGCGATGAAGGCGGCGTAGGCGGCGTTGCCCACCGGCAGGCGGTCGATCCAGTAGGCGGGCAGGTCGACCCGGTGGGCGGGGCGCTCGTTGTCGTACGCCCACGGCAGGGTGCCGGTGCCCATCAGGAACGGCCCGGCGGGCACCAGCACCTCCTGCGGCCCGCCGCGGCGGGCGGGGGGCAGCTCGCCGTCGCGGACCAGCCCGGGTTCCCCGGACAGCTGCAGGGTGGCGAGCATGGTCTCGTCGTGCTGGTGCTCGTGCTGGATGACCAGCCCGAAGACGAAGCCCGCGCGGCGCAGCGGGTCCGGCGCGGTGAGGTCGGCGGCGTCCAGCACGTCGAGCACCCGGCCGCGCACCCCCTCGATGTAGCGGCGGGCCTCCCCGGGGCCGAGCATCGGCAGGGCGGGGCGGTCCTTGCGCGGGGTCTTGAAGGCGTCGTAGATGTCGTCGATCTCCGGGCGCACCGGCTCGATGCCCCCGGCGGCGCGCAGCACCCACAGTTCCTCGTAGTTGCCGACGTGCGCCAGGTCCCACACCAGGGGGGACATCAGCGGGGAGTGCTGACGGGTCAGCAGGGCGTCCTCGGCGTCGGTGTAGGCGAGCGAGCGGTCGCGCACGGCGGCGAGCTGGGCGGCGATCCGTTCCTTGAGGTCGTTCACGGGTGTCCTTCCGTCGGCCGGGCCGGGTGCCGCGGCGCGTCGAGCAGGGCGGCGGCCGGGGACCGGCCCGGGGTCACGTGGCGGTCGGCGAACGCCGCCACCTCGCGGGTCAGGGCGGAGGGCGCGCCTAGGCGGGGCAGGGCGTCGAGCGCGGCGCGGAAGCATTCCTCGGCGGCGCGGCGCAGCTCGGTGTCGGCGAGGCCGTCGCGCGCGGCCCGGTGCCACAGGTCCGCGCACGGCCCGGCGGCGTCCAGCGCGGCGTCCGCGGCCTTGTCGTCGATGACCAGGGCGTGGGCGACGGCCACGCACACCGGCCAGCGGGCGGGGTGCTGCGCGTCCAGGTAGCGGATCTCCAGCCAGCCGCGGGGCCGCACCGGCGGGAACAGGGTGGTGGCGTGATAGGTCAGGTCGGCCCTGGTCAGCCCGGAGGTGGCCAGGCGGTCGCGGACGGTGGAGCCGTCGCGGACCGGGCGGCACCGGCCGCCGGGGTCGTGCACCAGCATCAGCCGGGAGTCGAGCAGGTACCGCGTCCAGGCGGCCACCGGGTCCCCCGCGTGCGGCACCGGGGCGGTGCGGGTGGGGTCGAGGTTCTCCCAGACGGCCTGGCGGCCGGACATCCACCCGGTCGGCCGGCCCTCGCGCAGGGGGGAGTTGGCGAAGGCCGCGGTCAGGACCGGGCCGAGCAGGTGCGCCCGCTCCCAGCGGACCTCCGGCCGGTCCCCGAAGTCCAGGTTGACCTGGACGGACGCCGTCGAGCACATCATCAGAGCGCCGTACGGCACGCCGAGGTACTCGGCCATGACCTCGTACCGGGGCTCGGTGTTCTGCCGCCGGGGCGGCCGCACCGGGTCCATCCCCACCCCGGTCAGGCACAGGCCCGCGTCCCGCAGGGCCTCCTCCACCGCGTGCACGTCCGCGGCGAGCCGCGTGATCGCGTCCGGGAGGCCTCCCGGCGGGCCGGACAGTTCGAGCTGGCCGCCCGGCTCGAACGTCACCCTGCTCCCGCCGGGCAGTTCGGGCAGCACCCCGGCGATCTCGCCGACCGGCACGGCGCGCCCGGCGTCCGCGCGGTCGAACACCAGGAACTCGAGCTCGACCCCGACCCGTTCCCCGGGCCCGGCCTGGAAGCACTCGCGCGCGAAGCCCTCCACCTCGGCGACATCGCGGATCAGCGCGCTCTCGGTGAGCCGACTCGTCATCCTCGCCCTCCGCCCCCCGCCCCGTGTACGGGACTACAGACCCGCGAGGGACGCGGGCGTTACACCCGGATTCCGGATCGGGACGAGGTTCTTCCCGCGGAGGCCGATCGGGACGAGGTCCCCCCGGCGGCGGTCAGGGGTGGCGGGAGGCGCGGAAGGCCGACAGCAGGCGGCCGCGGGTCCGCTCGGAGAGCGTCTCGGCGGGGCCGGCGGGGAGATCGCCGAGGGTGTCGACGGTGACGCGCAGGCCGGTGACGTGACCGGCGCAGGTCAGGCACTCGGCGAGGTGGTGGTCGAAGCCCTCGCGGGCGGGGGTGTCCAGGGCGTCGTCCAGGTAGAGCGGGGTGAGTTCCGCCAGATCCTCACAACTGAACCGCTTCACTTTCGCGACCGCCTTGAACCGTGTCATCTGAACCGCTTCACTACTCCGATCGTTTCACCGTAGCGACGTAATCCGCCAGACGGCCACGTACCGCGACGCGGGCCCGATGCAGGAGGACCCGCTGATTGGCCGGGGTGAGGTCCAGGATCTCGCAGACCTCGTCCGAGGTACAGCCTTCCATGTCACGCAGCACGATCACGCTGCGTTGCCGGGCAGGCAGACCGGCCAGCGCGGCGGCGACCTCGGCGCGGAACTCGGCGGCCAGCGCCTCGCCCTCGGGCGTGTGCCGCGGCACCGGCGGCCCGGCTCCGGAGGCGCCCGGGGTGAGAAGGGGCATGTCCGGCGGTGCGGCGTCGTGCTCGAAGGCGGTGCTCCACGGGACGGTGCGGCTCTCGCGCACGCCGCGCTTCATGGCCGTGTTGACCACGATGCGGAAGATCCACGTCTTGAGCGAGGAACGGCCCTCGAAGGCGTCGATGGCCCCGATGACGGCGAGCCAGGTGTCCTGCACGACCTCCTCGGCGGAGTCGGCGGTGGAGACGTACGTGCGGGCCACCCGCAGCATGCCGCGCGACCAGGTGTCCAGCAACGCCGCGAACATCGTCTCGTCCCCGGCCCGCAGGGCCGCGACGACGACGTCGTCCGGAGGCAACGCCACGATCGTCTCCTCCCGGTCTGGACGTACCCGGACATCATTCCATCGATGTCTCGAACAGTCGTTCCCGGCCGGGGGCCCCGGCCCGCGGCGCGGGCGGGCCGGGGGGACACGGGCGCTCAGCCTCCGGTGGTGTACGCGTCGGCCCGGTAGAGCGCCTGGTCGAGGATGGCCAGGCCCTCGCGGGCCTCGGCGTCGGTGATGGTGCACGGCGGCACGACGTGGATCCGGTTGAAGTTGTACACGGGCCACATGCCGCCCGCCCTGCACGCGGCGACCACCTCGTCCACGGGCCGGGTGGCCGCGCCGGAGGCGGCGTAGGGCACCAGCATCTCCCTGGTCTCGCGGTCGTGGACCAGCTCGACGGCCCAGAAGACGCCGAGGCCGCGGACCTCGCCCACCGAGGGGTGGCGTCCGGCGATCTCGCGCAGGCCGGGGCCGATGACCTGCTCGCCGATCCGGGCGGCGTTCTCCACGATCCCCTCCTCCTTCATCGCGGTGATGGTCGCGACGGCGGCGGCGCACGCGAGGGGGTGCCCGGAGTAGGTGAGGCCGCCGGGGTAGGTGACGGTGCGGAAGCTGTCGTATATCGCCTCGGACATGACGACGCCGCCGAGCGGGACGTACCCCGAGTTGACGCCCTTGGCGAAGGTGATCAGGTCGGGCGTGACGTTCCAGTGGTCCACGGCGAACCACTCCCCTACCCGGCCGAACCCCGACATCACCTCGTCGGCGACGAACACGATGCCGTACCGGTCGCACAGCTCCCGCACCCCCGCCAGGTAGCCGGGCGGCGGCACCAGGATGCCCGCGGTGCCGACCACCGTCTCCAGCACCACGGCGGCGACGGTGCCGGGGCCCTCGAAGACGATCACCTGCTCCAGGTGCTCCAGCGCGCGGGCCGACTCCTCGGCCTCGGTGGCGGCGTGGAAGTGCGAGCGGTACAGGTACGGCCCGAAGAAGTGCGCGATGTTGCCCGAGGCGCTGCCGGAGTTCTGGTTGGCCCAGCGGCGCGGGTCGCCGGTCAGCCCGATCGCGGTGGCGGTGCCCCCGTGGTAGGAGCGGTACGCCGACAGCACCTTGGGGCGGCCGGTGTGCATGCGGGCCATCCGGACGGCGTGCTCGTTGGCCTCGGCGCCGCCGTTGGTGAAGAAGACACGGTCCAGGTCGCCGGGCGCCAGCTCGGCGATGAGGCGGGCGGCCTCGCCGCGCTGATCGTTGGCGAAGGTCGAGGCGATCATGCAGAGCCGGTCGGCCTGTTCCTTGATCGCGGCGATGACCTTGGGGTGGCCGTGCCCGATGTTGAGGTTGATGAACTGCGAGGAGAAGTCCAGGTAGCGGCGGCCCCCGTAGTCCCAGAAGTAGCGGCCGGACCCGCCGGCCACCGGGATCGGGTCCACCGCGTCCTGCGCCATCCAGGAGTGGAACAGGTGCGCCCGGTCGGCGGCCCGCACGCGGGAGCCCTCGGCCAGGTCGGGCACGAACCCGGGGGGCGGGCCGCCGGGGTGGGCGGGACGGCGGAGCTGGGGCTGCTGGGCGGTCATCGGAACCTCGTTCGGGGGTCGGTGGTGAGTTCACGGTCGAGGAAGTAGTCGATGTCGGCGGTCACCGCGGCGAACAGGCCGCGCCCGGCCGGCACGGCGCGCAGCCGCTCGGCGTTGTGGTGCAGCACCGCCGGGGAGAAGGGCAGGGCGCCGGGGTCGGCGTAGCGGATGGCGCCGCCGGGGTCGCGGCGCGGCACCACCTGGGCGCGGGCGTGCACGCTGGCGCTGAACGGCACGTCGAGCCGCCCGTCGCGGAACGCCGCCACGATGGCGCCGTGCAGGTCACCCGCGGCCAGCACCGGGTCGACCAGCTCGGCCACCTCGCGCTCGATCCAGTGCCGCTCCTCGGCCACCCGGCCCTCGTCCAGGCGGGCGAAGTCCATCAGGTCGGAGGCGCCGAGGGCGGCCATGCGGACGCCCGCGGCGTTGGCGGCGGCGTCGGGCAGGCCGTACGCCTCCTGGGTGGTCTTGCTGACGACCTTGACGGCCCCGCCGAGCCTCGCCACCAGGCCGCCGCACAGGATGAGCGCCGCGGCGTAGTCGGGGGTGCGCGGGAACGCCCCCATGAACTCGTGCAGCACCGGGTGCACCGCCACCGAGGGCGGCAGGTAGCGGCGGCCGAGGGTCGCGACGGCGCGCAGCGCGGCGACGTCCTGGTGCGGCTCGCCGCCCTGGGGGTAGGCGATGGACAGGCACCGCACGCCCTCGCGGGCGGCGGCGACGGCCTCCAGCAGGGTGACGGCGAGGCTGATCGACGGCGGCATCAGCACGGCCGTGAGCGTGCCGAACAGCTCGCGGTCCACCACCACGCCCGCCTCGGCGAGCCGGCCGCACGCCGCGTCCACCCGCCGCCAGGCGCGCAGCGACGCGGCCAGGGGGACGTCCTTGCAGTACGGCAGGTTGTAGCCGATGCCGCCGCCCTCGAAGGAGGTGAACCCGGAGGCCAGCGACACGGCGAACAGCTCCCGCGCGTCCGGGGAGCCGTGCCTGACCTCCAGCGGCACGCCGACCGCGGCGGCCAGCTCACGGCCCCGGCGCCAGCCGTGCGCGACCAGCGGGTAGCCGTTGAGGTCGCCGGGGCCGCGGCGCAGCAGCCCGGCGGCGACGCCGAAGCGCCGCAGGCGGGTGTGGGAGTCGATGGTGACCGACAGGATGCCGGGCCCGGCGGGCTCCAGCGCGCGCAGCAGCGCCAGCATGCGGTCGTGCGACCCCACCCCGCAGCGCGGCTGCACCACCGGCCGCCCGGCGTCCGCCGCGTCGCGCAGCACCGCCGCCGCGTGCCGCCGCTCCGGCGCGGACAGGTACGCCAGCACCTCCTCCTGCGAGGGCAGCTCCGCGGCGAAAACCGGCTCCAGCCCGAGGTCCAGCAGATCACCCACGGCGGGCCCCGGCCATCCGCCACACCGGGCCCGCACCGGCGTGAAGGGAGTCCAGCAGGGGGATCAGCTCGGCGGCGTCGGTGAGCAGGTGGTCGACGCCGAGCATGCGGAGCCGCTGCAGGTGGGCGGAGGTCTTGTGGCTGCCGACCGACAGGTTGCCGCCGAGCACGAGGGGACGGCGCAGGCGGCCGGCCGCGCGCAGGGCGGGCAGGTCGCGAAGGTCCTCGTGGGCGTGGCCGTTGAGGCTGCCGATGAGGATCGCCTCGGCCGCCGGGTGGCGGTCCAGCGCCTCGGCGAACTCGCGCAGCGGCGTGCACACGCCGAGGTTCACCACCGCGAAGCCGTGTTCGCGCAGCCGCATGGCGATCAGCCGGTTGGCGACCGCGTGGGCGTCGCTCTCGGCCACGCCCAATATGACCAGCCGCCCCCCCGGCTCCCGCGGACCGTTCATGAGGTCCCCTTTCCTCTTCATGGCACAGAACGCTCAGTCGTCGAAGGCGGTGAACAGCTCCCGGTAGTTGACCTCGGCCAGCCGGTCCGGGTGGTACTCGGCCGGGTCGGCGTCCCGCAGCGACGCGAAGACCAGGTCGATCGCCGGGACCAGCCCCCACACCTGCCGGTACGGCGGCCAGCCGGGCGTCCCCGCGGCGTGGTCGGCCTCCCGGGCGAACAGGTAACCGGCCCACTGCCTGCTCATCGGGTACCGGTGGTGGAAGTCGTGGCACACGGTGTCCCCGGTCAGCACCAGGTAGCGGGCCGGGAAGTGCACCAGCGCCATCCGCAGCCACCACCGTGCCCACGCCAGCGGGCGCGCGGCCCCGCGCAGCCCGCGGGACGGCACGGGCTCGCCGAGGAAGACGGCGTTGGTGAGCCCGGCGAAGTACTCCCGGCCGCGCCGCACCGTCTGCCCCCGCCCGGGGAAGGTGTGCTTGACGCAGAGCCGCAGCGTGTTACTGACCTGGTAGAACACCGTCATCGGCAGCACCCAGGCGACCAGCAGGAACACCCAGCCGTCCAGCCACGCCGCCAGGGCGGCCACCCCGAGCAGCCACGCGGCCGTCCACGCCCGCACCCCGGCGCCCGCCGCGTGGAAGTAGGAACGGATCCGGGCGAGCAGGAACCTCAGGTGGAAGCGCGGGGACAGCACGGTGGTGACGACCCGGCGCCACATCCCCCGCCGGGTCATGCCGGGCCGCAGCCGCAGCGTCAGCAGGAACGCCTGCACGGTGGGGTCGCGCAGCGTCATGTGGTGGACGGCGTGGTGGTCGACGACGTGCTCGGCGCTGTACCGCTCGAAGTCCTGCACGAGGAGCAGCCCGGCGATGAGCCTGCCGAGCAGGGCGTCGGCGCGGCGGTTGCCCCACATGTTCCGGTGCGCGCACTGGTGGTAGATCATCATGCGCAGGTTGCGGGCGCCGTGCAGGGTCGCCCCCCAGCCGGGCACCAGCAGCGCGAGCCACCACCCGCCCGCCGCCAGCGCCGCGCCGCCGGCCGCGAGCCCGGTCAGGATCGACGCCAGGGCGCCCAGCAGGTGGCCGCCCGGTGTGAGGCGGAGGGGCCGCTGGCCGGCGTGCGGCCGCCCGGTGAGCAGCGTGAGCGGCACGGCGAGGCCGCGGGGCAGCCGCTCGTGCATGGACTCCCGGACGCCGTCGGACGTCGCGGTCTTGAGGAGTGCGGGGGACGGCACGTGGATTCACCTCGGGGAGAACTGGGTCATCGCCGGTCACGCACCGGTCGCGGCGGCTTCCCGCGCGGCTCCGGCGGCGGGGTCCAGGCCGAGGGCCCGGAGCTCGGCGGCCTCCTGCTCGGCGGCCACGGCCAGCAGCATGTCCAGGACCTGGTCCAGCAGGCCGGGCGTGGTGCCAGGGTTGAGCAGCATGAGTTTGAGGAAGACCCGGGTACGGCCGCCGCCGCGGTCGATGTGGGTGCGGGCGAGCAGCGCCCGGCCCTCCTCCATGACCCGGCGGCGCAGCGCCCCGTTGAAGGCGTCGGCGTCCAGCGGCGCCGCGGGCAGGTAGCGGAACAGCACGGCGGTGAGCGGCGGCTCGGCGGCCAGCTCCAGCCGGGGCTCGGCGGCGATCCTGGCCGCCGCGTGCCGGGCCAGGTCGTGGCAGGCGTCCACCATCGCACCCATGGCGGCGCGACCGAGGGTGCGCATCGTCACCGCGATCTTCAGGGCGTCGGCGCGGCGGGTGGTCTGCAGCGAGGTGTTCTGCAGGCCGATGTACCCCGCGCAGGTGTCGTCGTCGGCGCTGAGGCAGGTGGTGGGCTGGAGGCCGAACGAGATCAGGGTCTCCTCACGGCGCACCAGCAGCGCGGCGGACGAGGCCGGCGACCAGCCGAACTTGTGCAGGTCCAGGGTGACGGAGTCCGCCAGGGCCAGGCCGTCCAGCATGGGCCGCAGCCGCTCGGAGAACAGCGCTCCCCCGCCGTACGCGGCGTCGGCGTGCAGCCACACGCCGTGCCGCCGGGCGACCTCGGCCACCTCGGGCAGCGGGTCCACCACGCCGAGGTCGGTGGAGCCCGCGCAGGCGACCAGGGCGACGGCGACCTGGTCGCCGGGCAGGCCCGGCAGCGAGCCGAGGATGCGGTCGGCCTCCTCGGGGATCATGCGGCCGTGCCGGTCGACCGGGACGGTGAGGACGTGGTCCTCGCCGACGCCGAGCAGCCGCGCGGCGCGGGCGACCGAGAAATGGATGCCCTTCGGCGCGAGGATCACCGGCTGGACGCCGATGTCGATGAGGCCCTCCTGGAAGACGTAGCGGCCGCGCGCGGCGGCGATCACGTCGTCGCGGGCGGCGGTGAGCGCCATCAGGTTGGAGACGCTGCCGCCGGAGGTCAGCGTGCCGCCCGCGCCCGCGCCGTATCCGACCAGCTCGGCGAGCCGGGCGACCACCCAGCGGTCCAGTTCCAGGGCGAACGGCCCGCTCTCCCAGGCGTGCAGCGACTGGTTGAGCGTGGCGGCGACCAGCTCTGCGGTGGCCGCGGCGGCGGTGGGCGGCGGCTGCATGCGGGCCAGCGCCGCGGGGTGGGTGACGTCGACCGCCCACTCGGCGTAGGGGCGGACCAGCTCGTGCAGGACGGCGACCGGGTCGGCCGGGCCGTCCGGGAGCAGCGGCCCGGCCAGTACCCGCCCGGCGGCCTCGCGCGCGGCCCTCGGCCCGCCGGGCGCGACCGGCCCGGCGCGGCCCGCCGCGGCCTCCTCCAGGATGTCCAGCGCGGTGTTCAGCAGGCCGCGCAGGTCCGCCAGCCCGGCCCTGGTGCCGGCCGGCCGGTACGTCGTCGACCTGGTCGTGTACACGATCGTTCTCCTTGTTCACGGGGCAGGGCCGCGCCGGACGCGCGGGCCGGGGGCTAGGGGGCGGACACGGCGGGACCGGCCTCCCGGCCGGCGGAGGGGAAGTCCTTGAGGGCGGGCACGGGCGAGAACACCACCCACAGCAGCGGGGACAGGAACGCGACGGCGGTGACGGCCAGGGTGGCCCGCAGGCCGATGGCGTCGCCGAGCCGGCCGCCGGCGAGGGCGCCGAGCGGCAGCGGCCCCCAGGCGAGGAACCGGCAGCCCGCGTTGACCCGGCCGAGCAGGTGGGGCGGTGTGATGGCCTGCCGCAGGCTGACCGCGTGGATGGTGGACATGGTGCAGCCGGCGCCGGTGCCCGCGAAGGCCGCGGCGAACATGGCGTACCCGGCGGGGGTGGCGCCGGGTGCGAGCGGCAGGAGCGCGGGCGCCGCGCAGCACAGCGCCAGCTCGGCGAGCAGCGCCCGCCCGAGGCCGAGGCGGTCCTTCAGCGGCCCCGCGGCGAACGCCCCGAGCAGCGAGCCGACCGCGCCGACGCTGAGCAGCAGGCCGATGGTGCCGGGCGCCATCCGCAGCTCGCGGGCCGCGTACAGCACGAACACCGTCTGCATGGCCAGGTAGCAGGCGTTGTAGGTGCCCGCCTGCAGGGCGATGGCGCGGATCTCCCCGACCCGGAACACCTGCGCCAGCCCCTCGCGGATGCCGCGCCAGGTGGAGACCCGGCCGGGCGGGACCACCGGGCGGGGCTCGGGCCTGCGGACGGCGAGCAGGGTGGCGGCCGACACCAGGCCCGACACCGCGTTGGTGAGCAGCGCCATCGGGGCGGTGAGCCACCCGACCAGCAGGCCCGCGAGGCCGGGGCCGCCGATCTGGGCGACGGAGTTGGTGGCCTGGAGCTTGCTGTTGCCCTCGACCAGCCGCTCCCGGGGGATCAGGTCCGGCAGGTAGGACTGGTAGGACACGTCGTACAGCACAGTGAGGGTGCCGGCCAGCAGCGCCGTCACGTAGAGGTACTCCATGGACAGCACCCCGAGCGCCGCGCACAGCGGCACGCCGGCCACCAGCACGGCGCGGCCCAGGCTGCTCGCGATCAGCAGCGGGCGGCGGCGCCTGCGGTCCACCCAGACGCCGATGAACAGCGCGGCGCCGAGGAACGGCGCGTAGCCCGCGGCGTTGAGCAGCCCGAGCTGGGCGGAGCCCGCGTCCAGCTGGTAGACGGCCGCCAGGGGCAGCGCGAGCTGGGTGACCTGCGTCCCCATCTGCGAAACGGCCTCGCCGGACCAGAACTTCAGGAACTCGCCGTCCCGCCACAGGCCGCCCGGCCGCCTCACGCGGGGTCCCCGGCGTGGAAGCAGCAGCCGATCTGCGCGCCGTTGGACATGCTGACGATGCCGACGTCCGGGTCGGGGGTGCCGCGCACCAGCATCCCGGCGTACCGGCCGCCGACCATCAGCACGCCGTACGCGACGGCCATCCGCTCGAACCCGTCGCCCGCGTCGGTGACGAAGCGCTCGGCGGTGGGCAGCACCCGTTCCTGCACCACGTACGGCCCGTCCACCGCGGCGACGACCCGACGCTCCCACTCCCGCGCCGGGACCCGCCAGCCGGGCACCACGCCGACCCCGCCGTACAGCAGGGTGGGCTTGAGCGCCAGGTGGTCCTGGTGCGCCAGCACGTACGGCAGCAGGTCGACGGTGCGGCCGCCGCGCGCCACCGGCTCGGCGCGCAGGAAACGGGTCCACGGCAGCACCCGGTCGATCAGCTCCAGCTCGGCGGGGGTGAACGCGCCCCTGTTGCGTTCGTCGCTCAGCATGGCGAGGCTGCCCTTGTTGCCGTACAGCTCGCAGTCCAGCCCGGCGAACAGGAACGTGTCGCCCCGTGCCACCGCGTCGAGCAGCGGGTCCACCAAGGCGCGACTGAGCCGGTCGTCCTCCATCTCTCCCGGCAGGAAGATGCGGTACACGACGTCGATCCGGCGGCCGTGCACGAAGGGAGCGCCGTCGCGGTACTCGAACTCGGCGAGGCTGCACACCACGGGGTCGAAGCCGTGGCGCAGCCACTCGGGCACCACGAAGTCCAGCCAGGGCTTGGTCTTGGCGTAGCCGTCGGGCCAGTCGGTGATGGCCAGCACCGGGCGGCGCGGCAGGGGGAACCCGGCGTGCGCGGCGTCGGCGCGCAGCACCGCGGCGATTCCGGCGATCGGCTCGGGGTGGGTGAGACGCTCGGCGTCGGCGAAGCGGCGGAACGCGGCGTCCTCGCGCATGACGCGGCCGAACTCGGCCATCTGCCAGCCGCCGAGGGAGCTGCCGGTGTTCAGCTCCATCAGCTTGAAGCCGCCGGGCTCGCGGTACATGTCGGCCCGGGACATCGGCGGCAGGCGCAGGCCCGCGCCCCGCGTCACCAGGTCGATCTGGGTGGGCGTCATGCCGACCGCGCGGGCGAACGCCCGCCGGTCGCCGCCGAACAGCCGGCCCGGGATGTCGGCAAGCAGGGCGAACACGCCGTTCAGGTCGGCTTCCAGGCGCCGCCGGTCGCCGGGGGCCAGGAAGATCGCGCGGTTCAGCGCCTGGCCGCCGCCGGCGCCGTAGCGGATCCAGTCGTTGCGCACCTCCGGCACCGTCATGGCGCGAAAGCCGCGCTCGACCTCCAGGTAGCGGCGGGTGACGGGGTTCTCCAGCACCGCGCCGAGCGCGTCCTGCGGCGTGCCGCGCTGCACGGCCCGGACCTCGTCCTCGGCGGCGTCCAGGGCCGTGGCGCAGCCCGCCGGGTCGTCCGCCACGGCGATCAGCGCGGCGGTGCGGGGGGTCAGCATGCGGGGCGGCAGCAGCAGCTCGGCGCCGGGTTCCGCGAGCGGCACCACCTCCACGATGCCGGGGACCTCGGCGGCCCGGCCGGTGTGCAGCTCCTCCAGCACCCCGTCGTGCAGGGGGTACAGGAAGCGCACCTCGGCCCAGCGGGAACGGGACGGGGTCAGGTCCGGCCGTTCGCCGAACGCGACGGCGGCGCCGGCCAGGGTCAGGTCGACGCCGGACGCCAGCTCGCCGAGGCGCGGGATCAGGTCGCCGCCGAGGCGCCCGTTCAGCTCGACCAGGCGGGGCCCGCGCGGGGTCAGCCTGATCTCGGTGTGGGTGACGCCGTGGTCGACGCCGAGCGCCCGGTGGGCGTCGCGCAGCAGGCGCAGCACGTCCTCGGCCCACGGCTCGTGCCGCCACGGGCCGGCCAGGTGCCCGACCTCCTCGAAGCACGGGTGGAAGCCGAGCCGTTTGCGCGCCACCGTCACCGGCTCGGCGACGCCGTCGAGCACGCACGCGTCGACGCTGATCTCCGGGCCCTCCAGCAGCTCCTCGACCAGCACCCCGGTCTCGGCGCGCAGCCCGGGGAAGGCGGTGGCCGCCGCCCGCGCGTACGCCGCGCGCAGCGCCGCCGGGTCGCGCGCGGCCGTCACCCCGAGGCTGCCCGCCAGGGAACGCGGCTTGACCACCACCGGGTAGCCGATCTCGGCGGCGGCGGCCAGCGCGTCCTGCTCGGAGTGGGCCAGGCGGTGCCGCACCGCGGGCAGCCCGGCCTTGTCCAGCAGCCCGCGGGCCGTGTACTTGTCCCGGCAGGCCGCGGCGGCGGAGACGGACAGGTGGCGCAGGCCGAGCGCCCCCGCCACCTCGGCGGTGGCGGTCAGCGACAGCTCGTCCCAGGTGAACAGCCCGGCCGGGCCGGGCGCCCCGGCGAGCAGGCCCTCCACCGCCGGGCGCAGCGCGGCGGGGTCGGTGGTGTCCGCGATCCTGTGCTCGCCGACGTACCCGGCCTCCCAGGTGACCGGGGCGCCGGTCACCAGCGCGACGTCGTACCGGCCCGCCAGCGCGGCCATCGCGTACTCGCGGTAGGCCCGCAACCGGCTGCCGACCACGATCAGGCGCCGCTCGCTGTCCCGCATCTGTGTCCTCTCACTCGTGTCCCTCGCCGCCGCCGGTGGAGTGCCGGTGGCGGCCTGACGGTGTTCCGCTGGAGCGTGGTGTCCCGGCCGGTGCCTTCCGGTTCCGTTCACGGCCTCCCTCCGCCGTGTCCGGCGCCGGACCTCGCCCCGGCCGGGACCCTGCCGGGCTCTAGCCGGGCACCGGTTCGCAGCGCAGCCCCGCCCAGGCCGCCGTCCTGGCCAGCGCCGCCTCCACCTCCCTGCTGGAAGGGCCGCGGAACCGGAAGCGGGCGCCGACGTGCTCGTAGCCGCCCGCCCGGGGGATCACCGTGCCGACCCGCGGGACCACCTGGGCGTACGGGCCGTCGCCCGCGGGCGCGGGCCCGTCGCAGCCCACCACCCGGCACGGCGGCGCGACCGGGACCGGCAGCAGCAGCCACCCGGCGGTCTCGCCGTACGGCAGGGACCCGGCGGCGGGCGGGCGGCCCAGCTGGATGTCCACCGCCGCCGCCATCAGGTCGAACCCGTGCACCTCCCGCCAGACGAACGGGATCTCCGCGCCGCCGACCCTGGCGCCCGCCTCCAGGAAGACGAACGCCGGCGCCCCCGATGGGCCTGTGCCGGCGAACACCTCCAGGTGGAACACCCACGGGGCCGGGCCGAGAGCGGCGCCGACCGCGGCGGTGAAGCCCTCCAGCGGGCCGAGCAGGCCGGGGTCGTCGACCTCCACCGAGCCGAGCGGGACGCCCTCGGCGAAGTCCAGGCAGGTGTTGACGTACCGGGACGCCCGCCAGGGACCGAGCGCGTCGCCGGTCCACACCCCGTCGACGTGCAGGATCGGGTCGGCCACGTACGTCTGCACCAGGCGGGGCTCGGGCGGGCGGCCGTCCAGGCGGGACAGGTCGGCGGGCGAGCGCATCACCAGCACGTCGCGGCTGGCGGTGCCGCGCCGGGGCTTCACCACCAGCGGCCAGCCGTGTCGCGCGGCGAACGCGGCGACGGCGGCGGCGTCCGGGGCGTCGGCGGTGGCGGGCACCGGCAGCCCCGCGGCGGCGACCGCGGCGACCATGGTCAGCTTGTCGCGGAACCGCGCCAGCGCGGCGGAGTCCTGCCCGCCGCAGCCGAGCTCGCCGCGCAGCGCGGCGGCGGTGTCCAGGTCGCCCTCGTTCAGCGCCACCACGTGCCGGGGCGGCCCGAAGCGCGCGGCGAGCCCCGCGACCGCCGCGCGCACCTCTGTGAAGTCGTCGGTGGCGGCCACCCGGGCGACCCCCGCGGCCCGCCCCGGGACCGACCGCCGGCCGAGCTCGGTCGTGACGTAGGTGACCACGAAGGCGTCGTGGTCGAGGTAGCGGGCGTAGTCGGCGTACCGGTCCCGCCACCGGTGCAGCACCACGACGTGCGCCCGCGCCGTCCGGCCGGAGATCATGATCCTTCCTCCCCCGCGGCCGGACCGGCGCCCGGCGCCTTCGTGGCGGCGTCCCCGGGGGCTCCCTCGGCCTCCTCGCGGGCGGCCTTGAGGCGGGCGTCGGCGATCATGGCCTGGCCGAGGGCGATGCCGCCGTCGTTGCAGGGGACGTGCCGGTGGCAGTACGCCGCGAAGCCGGCCGCCCGAAGCTCGATCAGGCAGTTGACCAGCAGGAACTCGTTGGCGAACACGCCGCCGGAGAGCACGGCCCGACCGGCGGCCTTCGTTCCCTCGGCGACGCGCGCGGCGACGCACCGCTCCACGACGGCGCGGACCACGCCGGTGTGGAAGCGGCGGCTCACCACCTCGGGCGGCACCCCGGCCGCCAGGTCGGCGGCCAGCGCCCGCACCACGGGCCGGGGGTCGATCACCGTGGGGCCGTCCTGCGCGGACGCCGCGAAGCGGTACGACTCGCCGGGCGGGCTCATCGCCAGGTCGCGGCCGAGCATCCCCTCCAGCTCGATCGGGCCCTGCGCCTCGTACTCGGCGAGGACGCAGACGTCCAGCAGCGCCGCGACCGCGTCGAACAGGCGGCCCATGCTGGAGGAGGGCGGGGCGTTGACGCCGCGCCGCGCCATGGTCGTGAACACGTGCAGCTCCCGCTCTCCGAGGCGGCGCAGCGCGGGGAACGCCTCGACGGCCGCCTCCGGGCCGCCGAGGGCGTCCAGGGCGAGCGCGAAGCCGCCGCGGATCGGCTCGGTGACCGCGCGGTCCCCGCCGAGCAGCGGCAGGTGCCGCAGCCGGGCCACCCGGCGCGCCGCGAGGTAGCCGCCGAGCAGGAACTCCCCGCCCCACGCCGTGCCGTCCTCGCCGTGGCCGAAACCGTCGAACACCACCCCGAGCACGCTGCCGTCCAGCCGGTTCTCCGCCATGCAGGAGGCCATGTGCGCGTGGTGGTGCTGCACCCGCAGCACCCGGTCGTCGCCGCCGTGCTCCTTGACCGCGATCCGGGTGGCGCGGAACTGCGGGTGCAGGTCCACCGCGGCGTGCCGGGGGGCCAGCTCGTGCAGTGCCGTCAGGTGGTCGACGGTCTGGCGGTGCGAGGCGAACGTCTCGTCGTTCTTCAGGTCGCCGATGTGCTGGCTGAGGTAGACCCGGCTGCCGTGGGTCAGCGCCACCGTGGTCTTCAGCTCCGCGCCGTAGGCCACCAGCGGCTCCAGCTCCACCCCCACCTCCACCGGGTACGGCGCGTAGCCGCGGGACCGGCGCAGAAAGGTCAGCAGCGGCTCGGCCAGCCCCGGATGGACCGAGTGCCGCACCACCGAGTCGTCCACCCGGATCTGGATGTCCCTGTCGTGGTAAAGGATCAGGTCGGCGATCTGGAAAAGGTGCTCCAGGGCGTCGTCGTTGCGGTAGGCGATGGGGCTGCCCGAGATGTTGCCGCTGGTCATCACCAGGGTGTCCAGCCCGGGGGTGTCGGCCAGCAGGTGGTGGTGCGGCGCGGACGGCAGCATCACGCCGAGGTTCGGGTTGCGCGGCGCCACCGCCTCCGGCAGCGTGCCCGCCGCCCGTTTGCGCACCAGCACGATGGGGCGGGCCGGGGAGGCCAGCAACTCGGTCTCCGCCTCGGTCGGCTCGGCGAACAACGCGACCGTGGCGAGGTCGCGGGCCATCACCGCGAACGGCTTGGAGTCGCGGCGCTTGCGGGCCCGCAGCCGTGCCACCGCCGCGGCGTCCCTGGCGTCCACCGCCAGGTGGAAGCCGCCGACGCTCTTCACCGCGACGACGCCTCCCGACGCCAGCGTGACGACCGCCCTGGCCAGCGCCGCCTCCCCCCGCTCCGTGCCGCCCTCCGGCCCGGCCGCGAGCAGCCGGGGCCCGCAGTCGGGGCAGGCGTTCGGCTGGGCGTGGTAGCGGCGGTCCAGCGGGTCGCGGTACTCGGCGGCGCACGGGGGGCACATGGTGAACGCGCTCATCGTGGTCTGCGCACGGTCGTACGGCAGGCCGCGCACGATGCTGTAGCGCGGGCCGCAGTTGGTGCAGTTGATGAACGGGTAGCGGTACCTGCGGTCCGCCGGGTCGCGCAGCTCGGCCAGGCAGTCGGCGCAGACGAACGCGTCGGGCGGAACGATGGTGACCTTGCGGCCGGTCCGCACGCTCTCGTGGATGGCGAACCCCTCGGCCTCCGCCCGGGGCTCCGGCCACGCCACCACCCGGACGGTGTCCACCCGGGCCTGCGGCGGGGCGAGGGTGCGCAGTTCCATCGTGAAACGTTCCAAAAGATCCGGTGGGCCCTCGACCTCGGTGAGCACCCCCTCGGGGTCGTTGAGCACCCAGCCCGCCAGGTGGTGGGTGCGGGCCAGCTTGTAGACGAACGGCCGGTAGCCGACGCCCTGGACCACTCCGGTGACGCGGATCCGCCGGCGCTCGGCCGGCGCGCGTTCATACACGTCCACGACCACCTCAGCACAGCCTGGGGAGCTCGGCGCCCTGGAGTTCCTCCAGCACCGACTCATGGCCGCCGGGCTCGCGGGTCAGGACGGCCGTCCCGGCCCTGCCGGTCACCTCGCCCACGGCCACCGCGTTCGCGCCGTACGGGTGGGCGCGCAGCGCGGCGAGCACCTCGGCCTCGGCCGCGGGGTCGGCGAAGACGCAGACGCAGCCCTCGTTGGCGGTGTGGATGGGGTCGATGCCCAGCATGTCGGTCGCCATCCGGGTCTCGTACCGCACCGGGAGTGCCGCCCGGTCCACCGCGATGACGTGTCCCGTCACGCCGGCGTACTCGTGCAGCACCGCGGCGAGGCCGCCCCTGGTCACGTCCCGCACCGAGCGCACCGCGCCCGGCGCCGTGCGGGACAGCAGGCCGTCCAGCATGCCGTTCAGCGGGGCGCAGTCGCTCAGCACCCGCCGCTCGAAGCCGAGGCCCTCACGGATGGACAGCAGGTGGACGGTGTGGTCGCCGACGGGGCCGCTGAGGATCACCCGGTCGCCGGGGCGCACGTCGCGCATGCGCAGCGGGGCGTGCTCGAACACGCCGACCCCGGCGGTGTTCAGGTAGATCTGGTCGGCCTCGCCCCGGCGCACCACCTTGGTGTCGCCGCACACGATGAGCACCCCGGCCTCCCGGGCGGTGTCCCGGATCGAGGTGAGCACCCGCGTCAGGAGGGACATCGGCAGCCCGGCCTCGATGATCATGCCGAGGGTGAGGTAGACGGGGCGGGCCCCCACCACGGCCAGGTCGTTCACGGTGCCGCAGACGGCGATCTTGCCGATGTCGCCGTTGCCGAAGAAGGGGGGGTCCACGACGAAGGAGTCGGTGGTCATCGCGATGCGCGTGCCCTCGATGGGGAGCGTCGCGCTGTCCTCCATCTCGCCGATGTAGACGTCGCCGAGGGTCTCGACGATGAGCGAGACGAGCTCGTGGCTGAGCTCGGCCCCGCTTCCGTGGTCGAGGACGATCTCGTCGGCGATCGTCGCCGGGCTGGTCATGTGTGGTTCCTCCCGAGGGCGTGGGTGGGCGGGCCGGATCACGGCAGGATCTTGACGACCTTCCTCGGCAGCTCGCCAGTAGCGTCCAGCTCGGCCAGGATGTCGGCCGAGCCGGCGACGGACGCGCAGTAGCCGTCCAGCCACTCCAGAGCCCTGTCGCGGTCCACCGGGTTGCCGGAGACCACGCAGTCGGAGGGGACCCACACGTTGTAGCCGCGGAAGAAGGCGTCGGCCGCCGTGGTCTGCACGCAGATCTGGGTCTGCAGGCCGGTCACCAGCACGGTGTCCACGCCTGCCGCCTGAAGGCGGTCGTGCAGCTCGGTCTCGTAGAAGCCGCTGTCCTTGTTCTTCTCCACCACGACGTCGCAGGGGTCCAGGAAGTCTCCGAGGATGGCGGCGCCCTCGCTGCCGCGCTGGAGGGGCAGTTTGCCGTCGAGGTCACGCTCGACGTTGGGGTCGCCGGGCAGATTGACGAGTTGCAGGTGGAAGACGTGGTGCCCGCGCCGGCGCATCGCGTCCAGGAAGGCCGTGAACCTCGGCAGCGCCTGCGCCATGGCGGCGGTGCGCTCCGGGGTCTTGTGGACCACGTCGGCCTGCAGGTCGTTCGTCAGTACAGCGATCTTGCCCATGTTCGATCCTTGACGTAGTTCGGACAGGAGAAAATGGCGCTGAAAGGATGGCCTTTAGATAGTGGTGAATTCGCGGGGCGAGTCGCCACGGCCCGGTTCCTATGCGCCTTCCCCCTGCACGGAGTGGGCGGATAGGCGACTCCGCCCGTCAAATTAGAACGCATTCCCCCACGGGGTGAACTTTTACACGCTTCGAACGCCGGCGTCAAGATTTTTTATCTTCGATTTTCCACGCCGACCGTCATCGCTTCCCGCCACACCGCCGGCTCAGCGAATGCACACCCCCCATATCCGGCCACGATACCTTTTCCTCATAGGTCATCAAACCCCGCCGACATTCCCCCCGCCCCTCCCGCCAAACCCCCCGCACCCAGGCACGATGCCCGCCCGGATTCCGCGCACGACAAATACCCACGACGCACTCCATCGCACGCCGCGCGATCAATTTCATTCCAGCGGCCCCCGCCACCCGCAATTATCGGTCACCCAAATACGATCCCCAAAGTACGCACGTTCCCCGATACCGCATTCCCCCACCCCGGCACCATGGCGAATGTTCACCGAAGAACGCCCCTGGAACAAGATCCACCGATCACATTCCAATAAAGGCCGTTTCCTCCCCCACAGATAAACCCGGCCAACATCCCCCACGATAAGACCGCTCCCCCACCCGATTCCGCG
>NZ_JBHSRF010000093.1:0-33191 GCF_042658925.1 Sphaerisporangium aureirubrum | reverse complement strand
GGGGTGGGGGTTGGGGCGGGGGAGCGGGTGGGGGTCTTGCCGGTGCGTGGTGATGGGGGCGGGACTGGGGCGGTGGATCCGGGGGAGGCTGAGAGGTTCCTGCGGTTGTTCTATGGGGAGAATCCCGGCGCCGGGGCGATCGGGCCTCGGTTGCGGGAGGTGCGTGGGCAGATCGCGCGGTACGGGACCTACAGTCACACCGCGGCCGAGTTGGAGTACGGTGCTCGGGTCGCCTGGCGTAACAGCAGCCGGTGCATCGGGCGTCTGTACTGGCGCTCGCTGCGGGTGCGCGACCACCGTTTCGTGCACGACGCCGAGAGAGTGGCCGCCGAGTGCGTGAACCACCTGCGGGAGGCGACCGGGGCGGGACGTGTCCGCCCCACCATCACGGTCTTCGCCCAGGACCGCCCGGGGCGGCCGGGGCCGAGGATCCGCAACGAGCAGCTCATCCGCTACGCGGGCTACGCGCTCCCGGACGGCACGGTGATCGGCGACGCCCGGAACATCGGGCTCACGGCCGAGGCCCTCCGCCTGGGCTGGACCGGTGCCCGGGGCACCCACTTCGACGTCCTGCCCCTGGTGATCGAAGCGGGGGAGCGGCCACCTCTGCTGGCCGTCGTCCCGCCCGACGCGGTGCTGGAGGTCCCCCTGACCCACCCGGCGCATGACTGGTTCGCCGATCTCGGCCTGCGCTGGCACGCCGTTCCGGCTATTTCCGGCATGTGCCTGGAGATCGGCGGGATCTGCTACCCCTGCGCCCCCTTCAACGGCTGGTACATGGGCACCGAGATCGGCGCCCGCAACCTGGCCGACCGTGACCGCTACGACCGCCTCGGCGAGGTGGCCGCCCACCTCGGCCTGGACACCTCCAGCGACCGCACCCTCTGGAAGGACCAGGCCCTGGTCGAGCTGAACATCGCCGTCCTCCACTCCTTCACCGCCGCCGGCGTCACCATCTCCGACCACCACACCGAGTCCCGCCGCTTCCTCGCCCACCTGGAGAAGGAGGAACGCTCCGGCCGCCTCTGCCCCGCCGACTGGTCCTGGATCGTTCCCCCGCTCTCCGCCTCCACCACCCCCGTCTTCCACCGCTACTACGAGGACGTCTCCCTCTCGCCCGCGTTCGTCCACCATCCTCTCAAGACGCGCCCCGAATGATAGAACATAGTTCTGTACCGAAGTGTGCTCACCGGGAGGTCCCATGTCCGAGCTGGTCCTGTCGTCCCTGGACGAAGGCGTCCTCACGCTGACGTTCAACCGCCCCGACCGCATGAACGCCTGGATCGAGCCGATGGGCCGCCGCTATTTCGACCTCCTCGACGAGGCGGACCGCGATCCCGCCGTCCGGGTGATCGTCGTCACCGGCGCCGGCCGGGCCTTCTGCGCCGGCGCCGACTTCCAGACTCTGGACGCCATCCAGGACGGCTCCTACGACGAGGAGCCCGACAAGCGCCCCGCCACCCACGCGACCACCGTACGCAAGCCCGTGATCGCCGCCGTCAACGGCGCCTGCGCCGGCCTCGGCATGGTCCACGCGCTGGTCTGCGACCTGGTCTTCACCGCCGAGGAGGCCAAGTGGACCACCGCCTTCGCCAGACGCGGCCTCATCGCCGAGTACGGCCTGGCCTGGCTGATGCCGAAACTCATCGGCCAGGCCAAGGCCATGGACCTCCTGCTCTCCGCCCGCACCTTCCCCGGTGCCGAAGCCGCCGCCCTGGGCCTGGCCGTCCGCGCCCTCCCCGCCGCCGACCTGCTCCGAGAGACCCTCGCCTACGCCCGCGAGCTGGCCGTCCACAGCAGCCCGACCTCGATGTCCATCATCAAACGCCAGGTCTGGGGCGACTGGCAGAAGACCCTGGACGTCTCCGCCACCGAAGCCGCCCACCTCATGCGCGACTCCTTCGCCCGCCCGGACTTCGCCGAGGGCGTCGCCAGCTTCGTCGAACGCCGCCCCCCGGCGTTCAGGCCCCTCTCCTGACGGACGCGCGCGACTAGGTCCGCACGGTCGTGGGCGAGCCGGCCGGCACGTGATGGGAACGGGATTCCCGCACGACGAAGGGGATGAGCATGATCGCGGCCACGACGAGGGCGGAGAGGACGGGGATCCAGAGGCCGCCCCCGCGCCGCGGCGTGGGCGGGCGCCGCTTCGGCGCGGGCGGGATGCGAAGGACGTAGGGAACGCTCCTGCGGGCGAGGGAGTCGAGCCACCGCAGTACGGGTCTCATGGATCGGTACGTCGTCCTGCTAGGAGATCCGGCGGGCGCCCGCCGACGGCGGGGCCTGGAGGAAGCGGGGCGGTGCCCAGGAGTTCCCGAGGTAGGCGTCGGTGATCTCGGTGCGGACGGAGTCGAGGCGGCCGGCCGGGACGAGGGCTATGGCGGAGCCGCCGAAGCCGCCGCCGGTCATTCTTGCGCCACGGGCACCGCCTCGGATGGCTGATTCCACTGCGACGTCCAGCTCGGGGCAGGAGACTTCGTACTGGTCGCGGAGGGAGAGGTGGGAAGCGTTGAGGAGGGCGCCTATCTCTTGGGGGACGCCTGCTCGGAGGAGGCCCACCACCGCTTCCACGCGGTGGTTCTCGGTCACCACGTGCTGGGTGCGTTTGCGTTCGTCGCCGGTCAGGCGGGAGAGGGCGGCGGCGAGGTCGGTGACGTCGCGGAGGGAGTCGACGCCCAGGTGTTTGGCGGCGTTCTCGCAGTCCTGGCGGCGGCGGGCGTACTGGCCGTCGGCCAGTTCGTGGTGGGCGCCGGTGTCGATGATCAGGAGTTCCAGTCCGGCGGCGGAGAGGTCGAGGGGGACGGTGCGGGTGGCCAGGGTGCGGCAGTCCATGAACAGCGCGTGGCCTTCGCGGCTGAGGGCGGAGGCGGCTTGGTCCATGATGCCGCAGGGCATGCCGACGAAGTCGTTCTCGGCCTTCTGGGAGAGGAGCGCGAGGTCGAGGGGGGCGAGGCCGAGGGAGAGCAGGTCGTTCAGGGCGGAGGCCACGGCGACCTCCAGGGCGGCGCTGGAGGACAGGCCGGCGCCTTGGGGGACGTCGCCGTCGATCACGATGTCCGCGCCGGGGACGGCGTGACCGGCCTGCCGCAGGGCCCACAGGACGCCGACGGCGTAGCGGGTCCAGCCTTCGGCCTGGTCGTACCCGGCGACGGTGCGGACGGCGCCGGAAGGGTCGTCGCCGGGCGTCTGGAGGGACAGCAGGCGGACGGTGTCGTCGTCGCGGGGGGAGAGGGCGGCGGTGACGCCCCAGGGCAGGGCGTAGGGGAGGACGAAGCCGTTGTTGTAGTCGGTGTGCTCACCGATCAGGTTGACGCGGCCGGGGGCGTGCCAGATCACGTCCGCCGGGCGGCCGTATGCCGCCTGGAAAGCCTCGGCGACGCGCATGACGGCGGCCTCCTCGTGTTCGCGAAAGTCCGTCGTAGCCTATCCAGCGGGCGGAGGTCTTCCGGCACGGCAGATGGGCAGAGCGGATGATGACCTTGGTTAATCTCTGAGCGGGACAAGATAAGGGAGCGTGATGACGAAGCGAGCTTTGGTGCTCGGAGGTGGCGGGGTCGCCGGGATCGCCTGGGAGACCGGCGTCCTGGCCGGGCTGGCCGCCGGCGGGGTGGACTGCCGGACGGCCGACAAGATCCTCGGGACCTCCGCGGGCGCCACGGTGGCCGCCCAGATCACCAGCGGGCTGCCGATGGAGGAGCTTTTCCGCCGCCAGGCGGATCCCGTGCTGCAGAACACCGAGCTGCCGAGCGGGGTGTCGGTGGAGCGCCTGATGGCGATGTTCGAGGGCATGTACCGGCGCGGCCCGGACCTCGCGACCGTGCGGCGGGAGGCGGGCGCGCTGGCGCTGGCCGCCGAGACGGTGCCGGAGGCGGTGCGGTGGGGCGTGATCGCCTCCCGGCTGCCCCGGCACGAGTGGCCGCGGGAGGCCGACATCGAGCTGGTCGTGGTGGACGCCACGACCGGCGACCACGAGGTGTTCGCCCGCGGCTCGGGGGTGGACCTCGTGGACGCGGTCGCGGCGAGCTGCGCGGTCCCCGGGGTGTGGCCGCCGGTCACGATCGGGGCGAGCCGCTACATGGACGGCGGCGTGCGGTCCGGGGTCAACGCCGACCTGGTGGCCGGTTTCGAGAGGGTGCTGATCCTGGCGCCCATGGACGACGCCCAGCTCGCGGGGCAGATCGACCTGCTGGAGGAGAGCGGGCGGGTGGAGGTGATCACCCCGGACGAGGAGTCGGCGGCGGCGATGGGCGCCGACCCCTTGGACCCCGCGGTGCGCACGCCGTCCGCGGAGGCCGGGTACGCGCAGGGGCGGGCGCTCGCCGGGAGGATGGCCGTGTTCTGGGAGTGAGATCCCGCCAATCGCAAATCACTGCAACTTCTGCAAGCAGTGAAAGTACGTGTGGGTGTCCATAAGGGGTGATTGTTCGGAATCCGTGCCCTGCCGACGCAAGCGGTTTGCAGAGACCTGACCTATCATTGCGCCGTGACTCGGCGACTTGCGGAAGTGGCTAAGAAGGTAGGGGTCAGCGAGGCGACGGTGAGCCGGGTGCTCAACGGCAAGCCAGGCGTGGCCGACGCGACCCGCGCCGCCGTCCTGACGGCGCTCGACGTGCTCGGCTACGAACGCCCCACCCAGCTGCGGGGCGAGCGCGCCCGCCTGGTCGGCCTGGTGCTGCCCGAGCTGGGCAACCCGATCTTCCCGGCCCTGGCCGAGGTGGTCGGCGGCGCGCTCGCCCAGCAGGGGTTCACCCCCGTGCTCTGCACCCGGACGGCCGGCGGGCTCTCGGAGTCCGACTACGTCGAGATGCTGCTGGAACAGCAGGTGTCCGGGGTGGTGTTCGCCGGCGGCCACTACGCCGAGGCCGACGCGCCGCACGAGCACTACCACCGGCTGCTGGAGCTCGGGCTGCCGGTGGTGCTGGTCAACGCGGCCACCGACGACCTGGAGTTCCCCCGGGTGTCCACCGACGACGCGGTGGCGGTGGAGCAGGCGTTCGGGCATCTCACCTCGCTCGGGCACGAGCGCATCGGGCTGGTCCTCGGGCCCGAGGACCACATCCCGTCCCGGCGCAAGCTGGCGGCGTTCCGCGCCTCGGCGAAGGTGGCGGGCATCGAGCTCGGCGAGGACATGGTGGAGCGCACCCTGTTCTCCCCCGAGGGCGGGCAGGCAGTGGTCAGCAGGCTTTTGCGCAAGGGCGTCACCGGAGTGATCTGCGGGAGCGACCCTCTTGCGCTCGGCGCGATCAGGGCCGTGCGGCGGGTCGGCATGTCGGTGCCGGAGGACGTGTCGGTGGTGGGGTACGACGACTCGGCCTTCATGAACTGCACCAACCCGCCGCTGACCACCGTCCGGCAGCCGATCGAGGCCATGGGCCGCACGGCCGTCACGCTGCTGGTCGGGCAGATCGAGGGGGCCACGGTGACCTCCGAGGAGCTGCTGTTCGAGCCCGAGCTGGTGGTGCGGGGGTCCACGGCGCCCGCGCGGGTCCGCCCGCCGGTGCTGGTGAAGTAGGCCTCAGCCGAACAGGCCGGTCTCCCTGCCGTCCTCGGCGAGGGGCCCGGGGTCGCCCGCCAGGCGGGTGTAGTACTCCACCGGGTGGATCGGCTGCCCGACGTCGTTGGACAGGGCGAAGTGGGTGCCGTCCACGATGACCTGCGTGCGGTGGGCCCGCAGCGCCTCGGTCTTGGCCTCAAGGGCCGAGGTGGCGTCCACCCGGGTGGTCACCTGGTCGTCCGGTACGCCGAAGCCGTACTCCTCCACCGAGGTGGGAAGCTCGAAGGGACCGGTGCCGACGCCCCCGGCCAGTACGGACAGGGGCATGGCGGTGGCGTAGAACCTGGCCGGGGCCCACGGCTCGCCCTGGCCGAAGTCCGGGTCGGGCGACTTGACGAAGGCCCGCCAGGCCACCCGGTGGGCCTGGATGTGGTCGGGGTGGCCGTAGTACCCGTTGTCGTCGTAGGTGACGATCACCTGGGGCCGCACCTCCCGGACCACCCGCACCAGCTCGGCCGCGGCCTCGTCCAGGTCGGCCCGCCAGAAGCTGGCGGGGTCGTCGTTGGAGGGGGCGCCCATCATGCCGGAGTCCCGCCAGCGGCCCGCGCCGCCGAGGAACCGGTGGTCGTCCACGCCCAGCGCCTTGCACGCCCGGGCCAGCTCCCCGACGCGGTGCTCGCCGAGCGCGTCCGCCGACAGGTGGCGCAGCTCCGGCGGGATCACCTCCCCCTCCTCGCCGAGGGTGCACGTCACCAGGCTCACGTGCGCGCCCTCGGCGGCGTACTTCGCCATGGTCGCGCCGGTTCCGATCGACTCGTCGTCCGGATGAGCGTGCACGAAAAGGATCCGCCGCTCGGCCACCATGGTCACGACCCGCCTTCCTGGGGGAGGAAACAAACCTCCCCCATTCTGCGGGTCGTAGTCCCCGGCGAGGTCAGGAGGTGCGCAGCCAGGCGGTGGTGTCGCTGGGGAGCAGGTCGCCGTCCAGCGGGCCGCTGGTCAGCATGACCCCGGTGTGCGGGGGGAGGGGGACGGGGGCGGAGGTGAGGTTGACCACGCAGATCAGGCCCGAGTCCCGGGTGAAGGCGAGGATGCCTTCGGGGGTGTCGAGCCAGCGCAGGGTGCCGTCGCCGCCCTCGGTGCGGCGGATGTGCAGGGCGGTGCGGTAGAGGGTGAGCATGGAGCCGGGGTCGGTGGACTGGGACTCGGCGGTCAGGGTGTCCCAGTCGGCGGGCATCGGCAGCCAGGGGGTGCCGGTGCTGTAGCCGAAGGGGGCCTCGGTGCCGGACCAGGGGAGCGGGACGCGGCAGCCGTCACGGCCGGGGTCGGTGTGGCCCGACCGGGTCCAGATGGGGTCCTGGCGCAGTTCGCCGGGGATGTCCTCGACCTCGGGCAGGCCGAGCTCCTCGCCCTGGTAGATGTACATGCTCCCGGGCAGCGCCATGGCGAGCAGCGCGGCGGCCCGGGCGCGGCGCACGCCGAGCACGGGGTCGGACGGCATGCCGTGCTTGCGGTCGGCGTGGTCGAACGAGGTGTCGGGGCGCCCGTACTTGGTGACCGGACGGGTGACGTCGTGGTTGGACAGCACCCAGGTCGCCGGCGCGTTCACCGGCAGGTGGGTGGCGAGCGTCGTGTCGATGGACTTGCGCAGCGCCATCGGCTCCCACGGGCAGGACAGGAAGTCGAAGTTGAACGCGGTGTGCAGCTCGTCCGGCCGCAGGTACAGCGCGAACCGCTCCTGGTCGGGCAGCCACACCTCGCCGACCAGCATCCGGTTCTCGTACTCGTCGGCGACCCGGCGCCAGCCGCGGTAGATGTCGTGCACGCCGTCGTGGTCGGTGTACGACTCCACGACGCTGGTGAAGTCCTTGATCAGCACGGCCGCGGAGTCGATGCGGATGCCGTCCACGCCGCGGTCGAACCAGAACCTCAGCACGTCGTGGAACTCCTCGGCGACGTCCGGGTTGCTCCAGTTGAAGTCCGGCTGCTCGGGTGCGAACAGGTGCAGGTACCACTGCCCGTCCGGCACCCGCGTCCAGGCGGGCCCGCCGAAGATGGACATCCAGTCGTTCGGCGGCTGGTCCCCCCGGCCGTCGGCGAACCAGAAGCGTTCCCGCTCCGGCGAGCCGGGCCCGGCGGCCACGGCCTGCACGAACCATTCCTGCTGGTCGGAGCCGTGGTTGGGCACCACGTCGATGATGGTCTTGATCCCGGCGGCGTGCGCCTCACTGATGAACGCCTCCGCCTCGGCCAGGGTGCCGAACAGCGGCTCGATGTTCCGGTAGTCGGCGACGTCGTAGCCGCCGTCGGCCATCGGCGAGGGGTACCAGGGGTTGAGCCAGATCGCGTCGACACCGAGGTCGGAGAGGTACGGCAGGCGAGCCCGGAGTCCGGCCAGGTCGCCGATGCCGTCGCCGTTGCCGTCGGCGAAGCTCCGCAGGTAGACCTGGTAGATCGCGGCTCCCCGCCACCACGTTTCGGACATGCTGGATTTTCTCCTTACAGATCGGTGTGTGGCTCGCGCCGTGGACAGATAGTGCCGGGTCGGATACGGATAGTGCGGGCCGGTGGCCGCGCGGGGCCGGCGGGTGTGCGGGTCACGCGGCTCGGAGGGGACGGTCGGCGCCGCGTCATCCCTTCAGGCTTCCGGCGGTCAGGCCCGCCATGATGCTGCGCTGGAAGATGAAGAAGATCACGATGGCCGGGATGCTGGCGATGACGAGTGCCGCCATGAGCACGTTCTGCGGCATCTGCGCCGACAGCGAGGAGATGCCGACGCTGATCGGCATCTTGTCGGAGTCGGGCAGCACCAGCAGCGGCCAGACGAAGTCCTTCCACACGGTGACCACCGCGAGGATGGACACCACGCCGATGATCGGCCGGGACACCGGCAGCACCACCGACCACAGGATGCGGGCCGGCCCGGCGCCGTCGATCTGGGCCGCCTCCAGCAGTTCACGGGGGATGGAGTCGAAGAATCTCTTGAGCAGGAAGATGTAGAACCCGTTGGCGGCGGCGGGCAGCCAGATCGCCCACGGGGTGTTGATGAGGTTGAAGCCGAGGATCGGCAGATCCTTGACCGTCAGGTACGCCGGCAGCAGGATCACCATCGGCGGGATCATCAGCGTGGCCAGCATCAGGCCGAGGACGGCCTTGCCGAGCACCGGGCGCAGTTTGGACAGGGCGTAGGCCGCGGTGACGTCGATGGCGAGGGTGAAGAACCACGCCCCGGCGGCGTAGATCACCGTGTTGCGCAGGAACGTGCCGAGGTCGAGCTGGTCCCAGGCCTCCTTGTACACGTCGAAGTTGAGGTCCTTGGGGAAGAACGACGGCGGGATCTGCGCCATCTCGTCCGGCGACTTCAGCGCCCCGGTGATCATCCAATACAGCGGAAACACGAAGACCGCCGTGAAGCCGACGACCACGGTGACCAGGATGAGCCAGTAGATCGCCCGCCCGCGGGGGGAGCTGAGGGTGTGCGGGGACACCAGCCCGCGGAACTGCTGGGGCGGTGCCTTCCGCGCCTTGCGGGGTTTCCGCCTGGACCCCTGGGTCCCGGGGGACGACGCGCCGGGCCGGGGGCGGCTGGAACGCAGGCCGGTGTCCGGGTCCTGAATGGTGCCGTGCGACATGGTTACGCCACTCCCTTCTAGTTCGCGTTGTCCCGCGAGACGCGGAGGTAGACGGCCGAGAACACCATCAGCACGATCATCAGCATCAGCCCCAGCGCGCCGCCGCCGCCGAAGTTCCCGAAGCTGAACGCGTACTGGTACATCAGGTACGCCACGGTGACCGTCGCGTTCTCCGGGCCGCCGCCGGTCAGCAGGAACGGCTCGATGAACACCTGCATGGTGGCGACGATCTGCAGCAGCAGCATCACCAGGAGGATCAGCTTGGTCTGCGGGATGGTGACGTGCCAGACCCGCCGGAACAGCCCGGCGCCGTCCAGCTCCGCCGCCTCGTACAGGTCGCTCGGGATGCTCTGCAGCGCGGCCAGGTAGATCAGCGTGCCGGTGCCGAGGTTCATCCAGGTGGACACCAGCACCAGCGAGATCAGCGCGGTGCTGGTGGAGTCCAGCCAGCTCAGCGTGGGCAGGTGCGCCAGGTCGAGCAGCTGGTTGAACAGCCCGGGCCCGGGGTCGTAGAACCACTTGAACAGCAGGACCGCCACCGCCGGAGGCAGCATGACCGGCAGGTAGACCACGAACCTGAGGTACGCCTTGGCGTGCCGCAGCTCGTTGAGCACGATGGCGATCACGAACGGCACCGCGTACCCGACGACCAGGGCGAGGCCGGTGAACGCCGCGGTGTTGATCCAGGCGGCAGGGAAGGCCGAGTCCTCGATCACGGTGCGGAAGTTGTCCAGGCCCACCCATTCCGGCGGCCCGACGAAGTTCGTCTTCTGGAAGCTGAGCAGGAACTCCCGCACCATGGGGTACCAGGAGAAGAACGCGAAGCAGATGAGCGCCGCGCACAGGAACCCGTACGCCGTCAGGTTGCGGCGCACCGCGCGCCGCAACGCCCCCGGAGCGCGGCGACGGGTACCCCTCGCGGTCATGGTGGTCATCGGTTGGACTCCTGATCTCGACGTGGTCCGCGGGGTGCCGGCCCGCCGGGGGCCGGCACCCCTCAGCTCAGGTCAGCTGGACTTCGCCAGCACGTTGTTGACCTTCTTCTCCGCATCGGAGAGTAGCTGGTCGATGTTGGCGTCCTGCCTCGTGAGCACGGCCGACATCGCGGTGTCGAGGATGGCGTAGATCTCCTGCGCCTTCGGCGGCTCCAGCTTGAACTGCACGCTTGCCGCGCCGTCGACGTAGGTCTGGAAGTGCTCCACCGGGACCGTGGCGAACTGCGTGCGCTGTTCGTTGATCTTGGTGCCGGGTGCGGTGGTGCCGTACAGGTCGGTGGTGGGCAGGCCCACCGGCAGACCGTCGTTCTTGGAGCGCTCGTAGTTGAACTGTCCCTGGCCGGGGGTCAGGAAGCGGTACTCCAGCCACAGCAGGCCGGCCTTGATCTGCTCCGGCGTGACCTTGGGGTTGAACATGTAGCCGTCGCCGCCGCTGAGCGAGGCGGTGGACTCCGGCAGCGCGGTGACGCCGTAGTCCTCGAACTTGCCCTTGAAGTCGTTGTTGACGGCCTGGACGACGTCCGGGGCGCCGATCATCATGCCGAGCTTGCCGCTGCCCATCATGCGCATGAGGTCCTCCCAGCGCAGCAGCTGCTTGGTGCCCATGCTGTTGTCGGTCCAGCGCATCGTCTTGAGGTTCTCAAGGACGGCCTTGCCCTGCGGGCTGTTGAACGCGGCCTTCTTGCCGTCGGGGGTGACCACGTCGCCGCCGCGCCCGTACAGGGAGGAGGTGAAGTGCCAGCCGCCGGTGTTGCCCGCGCTGTACTCGCCGTACCCGACGTAGCCGGGGCCGAGCGCGGCGATCTTCTTGGCGGCGGCCTGGACCTCGGCCCAGGTCTTCGGCGGGGCCTCGGGGTCCAGCCCGGCCTTGGTGAACAGCGCGCGGTTGTACACCAGGCCCGTGGAGTAGTTGGTCCGCGGGATGCCGTAGATCTTGTCGCCGTCCTTGAAGACGCTGAGGACGTCGGCACGCATGTCCTTCAGCGTGGTGACGGAGTTCACGTACGGCGAGATGTCAGCGGCCTGGCCGGACGCGATGATCTTGCGCACGTCCGTGTAGTAGACGTAGAAGAGGTCTTCCATCTCGCCGCCGGCGAGCTTGGCCTGGAACGTCTCGGGGACGATGCAGGGGAAGGCGTCCTTGCTCTCGATCGTGATGTTCGGGTGGAGCTTGGTGAAGGCCGCCACATCGGCGTCCCACTGGGCGCGCTCCTTGGGGTTGCTCTTCGGGGGCTGGCAGCCGATGGAGATCGTCACCGGGGCGTCGGCCGCGGCCGAGCCCGCCGGTGACGAAGCGCCGCCGGGGGTGCTGCCTGAATCGCTGCCGCATCCCGCGGCGGCGAGCGCGAGCCCTGCGCTGAGCAGGATCGCAAGGTTGCGGGGTTTCATGGGTGTTTCCCTCCTGGACTGCCCCCGACGACGAGGCTCAAAGATCTGAACTGGCATCGCGAACCGGTTGGGAGCAACATATAGAGGCATACATATGTCAGCAAGACCCCGCCCAGCATGATGCAAAAAAGTGACAGTCTTCGCACCCCCGGCCAGAGGCCTGGTTGAGCGAGACGGGCGGCGCTGACGGCAGGTCCCATCGGCCCGGTCCGGGGCGCGGACGTGCAGGGGAACCCGACTGGCGGGCCAGACGTCCGCAAATATCTGCCAGCATCCTGAAAATCCTTGGCGGCACCCTGGCGTAGATCTGGCCGCCGGAGCGGCCGAGACCTGCTCCGCGATCACGCTGGCGACGGCTGGCGTAACTCAGTCGTTACCTTGCGGGTTTCAGTCGAAACATTGCGGCTTTCTGTATGTCATCTTAAGGTGTGGGCAGTCCCGCCGGGCATGTGACGGTCCGCGCGTCCCTGACCGCGAAAACGTCCCGGCTCTTCTCCTCGCCACAGAAGGGTCAGCCGATGAACAAGACCGGCAGGTTACGCGCCTGGGCCACGGCCACCGCCGTCGTCCTCGCCGCGGGAGCGCTGTCCGTGCCGCTCCTGTCGCCCGGCGCGGTGGCCGCCACCGCCGTCGACTCCCCCTGGGACTTCGCCGGGCGGGGCGCCACCGTCCCGTTCACCGAGTTCGAGGCCGAGGACCCCGCGCACGCCACCACCAACGGCCAGGTCATCGGGCCGGACCGCGTCTACGGTCACCTGCCGTCCGAAGCGTCGGGGCGCCGCGCCGTGCGCCTCGGCGCGGTCGGGCAGTACGTGGAGTTCACCCTCACCAAGCCGGCCAACGCCATGTCGCTGCGCTACAGCATCCCCGACAGCCCGTCCGGCACCGGCCTCACCACCTCGGCGGAGATCCGGGTCAACGGCACCCGCCTGAAGGACATCTCGCTGACCTCCCGGTACGGCTGGTACTACGGCGGCTACCCGTTCAGCAACGTCCCGGGCAACAACCCGCACCACTTCTACGACGAGACCCGCACCCTGCTCGGCTCCACCCTCCAGGCGGGCGCCCGTGTCTCCGTCCAGGTCACCACCACCGCGGTGACCAACTCCATCACCGTCGACCTGGCCGACTTCGAGCTGGTGCCCGGCGCCGTCACCCGTCCCGCCGGATCGCTGTCGGTGGACGACTTCGGCGCGGCCCGCAACGGCGGCGCCGACTCCACGGCGGCGTTCCAGGCGGCCGTGGACGCTGGCCGGGCCCAGGGCCGCGAGGTCTGGATCCCCGAGGGCACCTACACCCTGTGGGACCACGTGGTGGTGGACGGCGTCACGCTGCGCGGCGCCGGCCCCTGGTACAGCGTGCTCACCGGCCGCCACCCCACCGACCGGAGCCGGGCCGTCGGCGTCTACGGCAAGTACGTCCCCGGCGGCGGCTACGGCGGCGGCATCCGGCCGCACGAGGCGGGCGGCCCCAGCCGCAACGTCACGCTGCGCGACTTCGCCATCATGGGCGAGATCATGGAGCGGGAGGACAACGACCAGGTCAACGCCATCGGGGGTGCGCTGACCGACTCGGTGGTCGACAACGTCTGGATGCAGCACACCAAGGTCGGGGCCTGGATGGACGGCCCGATGAACAACTTCACCATCAGGAACAGCCGCATCCTGGACCAGACGGCCGACGGCGTGAACTTCCACTGGGGCGTCACCAACTCCACGGTGACCAACACCTTCGTCCGCAACACCGGCGACGACGGCCTGGCCATGTGGTCCGACACGGTGCCCAACGTGAACAACTCCTTCACCCGCAACACCGTGATCCTGCCGATCCTGGCCAACAACCTCGTCACCTACGGCGGCAGGGACATCAAGATCACCGACAACGTGGCCACCGACACCATCACCAACGGCGGCGGCATCCACGTGGCCAACCGCTACCCCGGCGTCAACTCCGGGCGCGGCACGGCGGTCGCCGGCACCACCACCGTCGCCCGCAACACGCTGCTGCGCGCGGGCAACAGCGACTTCAACTGGAACTTCGGCGTCGGCGCCATATGGTTCAGCGGCCTCAACGAGCCGGTGAACGCCACCATCAACGTCACCGACACCGACATCCTGGACAGCTCCTACGCCGCCATCCACTTCATCGAGGGCAGCACCAGCACGGTCAACTTCTCCGGCGTGCGGGTGGACGGCACGGGCACCTACATGATCCAGGCCCAGGCCGCGGCCAACACGACCTTCACCAACGTGCGGGCCGACCACATCGGCGCAGGGGTCTCGATGCACAACTGCATCGGCTCGGGCTTCCAGGTCACCCAGGGCACGGGGAACTCCGGCTGGAGCCCCTCCTCCAGCGTCTGCACCGGCACCTGGCCCGCGCCCAACTACATCTATCCGGGCGGCGGCGGCTCCAACCCGACCCCGACGCCCACCGGCCCCACGCAGACGCCGACCCCCACGCCGACCCCCACCCCGACCCCGTCGCCGCCCTGCACCCCGAACGCCGGGGACATGGCCCGGGGCCGGACGGTCACCGCGACGAGCCAGACCCAGACGTTCGCCCCGGCCAACGCGGTGGACGGCAACGCGGACTCCTACTGGGAGTCGGCCAACAACGCCTTCCCGCAGTCCATCACCGTGGACCTGTGCGGCCCGGCGTCCGTGCAGCAGGTCGTGATGAAGCTGCCGCCGCCCGCCGCCTGGGCCACCCGCACCCAGACCGTGGCCGTGTCCGGGTCGCTCGACGGCTCGAACTGGTTCCCGCTGGCCGGGGCGGCCGGGCGCACGTTCAACCCGGCCTCGGGGAACACCGCGACGGTGTCGTTCACCCCGGCGACCGCGCGGTACGTGCGGCTGACCTTCACCGGGAACACCGGCTGGCCCGCCGCGCAGCTGTCGTCCTTCGAGGTCTACGGCACCGCCGCCACGCCCAGCCCCACCCCGACCCCCACACCCACCCCGACCCCCACACCCACCCCGACCCCCACACCCACCCCGACGCCGACGCCGACTGCGGGCAACCTGGCGCGCGGCAAGGCGACCACCGAGAGCGGCCACGCCCAGACCTACGGCTCGGCCAACGTGGTGGACGGCAACGCGAGCACCTACTGGGAGAGCGTGAACAACGCCTTCCCGCAGTCGGTGACCGTGGACCTCGGCGCGACCACCCGGGTGGCCCGGGTCGTGCTCAAGCTGCCGCCCGCCACCGCCTGGGCCACCCGCACCCAGACGCTGTCGGTGCTCGGCAGCACCGACGGCTCGTCCTACGGCACCCTGGCCGGCTCCGCCACCTACACGTTCAACCCGGCGACCGGCAACACGGTGACCATCACCTTCACGCCCACCGACCGCCGCCACCTGCGGCTGAACTTCACCGCCAACTCCGGCTGGCCCGCCGGCCAGCTGTCGGAGTTCGAGGTGTACTCCTCATGAGGTGAGACCGCGGCCCCGCGCGCGGGGCCCCCACGGCCGGGTCCCGGGGACAGGAGGACGCACCTGCCCCGGGACCCCTCACCTCAACCCGACCCGGGCCAACCTGGACTGGCCCGGCGCCGGCGCTCCCGGAGGGACGCGGATTCCCGTTCCTCCGGGGGCACGGCCAATGCGCGGGTGAGTAGCCGGCGGCGCGGCCGGCCGGCGAATTGAGTAATCGGCGGCTCATGACAGGACGGCCCGCCCGCATGATCCTGAACCCGTCATGGCGTCCGGCCGATTGGAAGCCCCGTGTTCAGGCATGCGCATCCCGACCCCCTGGTCCCCCGGTCCCGGCGGAGGTGGCCGCGGGCCGTGCTCGCCGTCCTCGCCACCATGGCCGCGCTCGCGGCGCTCGGCCCGGCCGTGCCCGCGCTGGCCGACGACCGGGTGGTCTGCCGGGTCACCTTCGTCGTCACCACCGGGCCGGACGGCATCCGCGACGACACCATCCTCACCGTCAGCCTCGGCGACCAGGCCGCGGACCCCGTCGACCTGGTCAGGACGTTCATCTTCGAGGACTCCGACGGCGACGGCACCCCCGACCCCGGCGGGGGCACCACGTTCCGCCGCGGCGGCACCGGCGACCGCCCGCACACCACGTTCACCTGGCACGCCCGGCTGCGCGACTGCGTCAGCGACGCCACGCTTCGCCAGGGCTTCCTGTTCAAGCAGATCACCGCCGGCGACGACTGGGACCTGCAGGGCCTGCGGGTCGTGGACAGGGACGAGCCGCGGCGCGTCTACTTCGACCGCCCGGCCGCCGACGGGCCCGTGCACCGTTTCGGGGACGACCCGTCCGGCGACGGCACCTGGAGCACCACGCAGCGGGACGTCAACGCCGTGTGCCGGGTGACGATCACCGTGAGCACCGGCGGGGACGGCCTGCGCGACGACTCAGAGGAGCACGTGTCGCTGGGCGGCCAGCGGCTGATCTTCGAGGACTGGAACGGCGACGGCCGCGTCGACCCCTACGTCTACGAGAACGCCGACGGCGAACCCGGCAACGAGCAGCCCGGCGGGGTCCGCTACCACAACGGCGGCACCGGCGACCTGGAACACGCCACGTTCACCTGGCACGCCCGGCTGGCGCCCTGCCTGCCGCTGCCGCTGCTCGGCCGCGGCCTGGAGATCAGGCACGTCAACCGGGCGGAGGACTGGCGGGCCGACAACTGGGACATGACCGGCTTCCGGCTGGTCGACCGGGACACCCGGCGGGTGTACGCCGACCGGCCCGCCTCCGGCACCGTGATCCACCGGTTCGAGAAGAACGCGAACCAGACCTGGCACACGCCGATCTTCCCGGTGGTGGACCCGGACCCGGCGCTGGACACCGACCACGACGGCCTGACCGACCGCGTCGAGCTGTTCGGCAAGCTGGGTGAGGACGGCCTGGTGGACCGCTGGCTGCCCGACCACGGCGCCGACCCGTGCCGCAAGACCCTCGCCGTGGAGATCGACTGGTTCGAGGCGGGGGACGTATCCGACCGCCCGAGCCGTGCCGCGATGGACGAGGCGGTGGACATGTTCGACGAGGCCCCGGTGGACGCGCCGGAGACCTGCCCGTACGCCTGGGGGGCCACCCCGGGGGTCCAGCTGCTCACCGACCTGTCCAACGGCCTGACGGTGACGCCCGAGGAGCGCGAGACCCCGCTCAACGTGCCCGACCCCGTCACCGGCCGGACGCCGTTCGATGAGCTGCGGGAAGACCACTTCACGCCCGGCAGGGAGGGCGTGTTCTTCTACAACCTGTGGGGCTACACCCACAACGGCCTCGACAGCAGCGGCACCTCGGGCCTCGGTCCCCGGGAGAACGACTTCGTGGTGACGCTGGGCAACGTCCAGGACCCCACCGACCGCGCACAGGCCGCCACGTTCGTCCACGAGCTCGGGCACGTGCTCGGCCTCGGGCACGGCGGCGGCGACCACGCCAACTTCAAGCCCAACCACCTGTCGGTCATGAACTACCGGTACTCCACCATCGGCGTTCCCGACATGAGCGCCTGGCGGGCCACGCTCGCACGCATGCCGCAGGGCACGGACTTCGACCCGGCCACCCAGCGGGCCATCCTCGAATCGGTGAGCCACATCGACTACTCCGACACCCGGCTGCCCACGCTGCGCCGCGACGCGCTCCCCGAGGTGTCGGGGATCGGCGCTTTCGCCGACTCGGTGGCCGCCTGGTGGGACCCGTCCCGGACGCTGCGGGTGGGCGACGCCCGGCAGGGCCTGGACTGGGACTTCAGCGCCGGAGGCGTTCCCGACCCGGTGGCCGCGGCGAGTGTCGACGTGATGAGCGGCTTCCAGGTCTGCGTGGCGCCCAGGACTCCGGCGGGCCAACCGGCCCAACCGGTGGTCGCCACGCCGGTGGACGACGACGAGCCCTTCGAGGGCAAGATCATCGCCGGCCGGGACGGTGAGTGCGACACCCCCGCGGTGCCGGGCCAGGCGGGCGACCTGCAGGTCGAGGACCCTGGCGTGCACTATCCCACCAAGTACGGCTACCAGAACGGCGTCACCGGGTTCGACGACTGGGAGCACATCCTCTTCCGCATCGGCGACACCCCCGAGTCCCACCTGCCGCTGTCCCCGCCCGACCCCGGGATCGGCGCCGCCGAGGACGCGCGGAACGTGGCCCGGCTGTTCGAGGCCCTGACCGCCGCGGCCACCCCCACGGTGCCCGCGCCGCGCTGGGGATACGCCTACATGAACGAGGCGACCCCCGCCGTCGGCGTCCCCGTTCCCCTGAACCACGTGCAGTGGACCACCGGGCGGCGGGACCCGGCCACGGCCGGTCACCGGGCGTCGGTGACGCGCACCGGGACGGGGGAGTACGAGGTGCGCCTGCCCGACGTCGGCGCCGCGGGCGGGATGCCGCACGTGACGGCGTTCCGCACCACGTACCGGGGCCGCACCTGCGCCGTGGCCGGATACGGGCAGGACGGCCCGGACGAGACGGTCCGGGTGCGGTGCCTCGACCAGGCGGGGGCGCCGATCGACTGGTGGTTCACGATCTTCTTCGCCGCGGCCACCCCCGGCGGCGCGCCGTACGCCACCGTCCGCTACGACCGGCCCGGCGGCACCGCGGACCTCGCGCCGGTGGTCAACGACGGCACCTTCAACTCCGAGGGGCGGGTCGACGACGTCCGCCGCACCGGGACCGGCCGCTACACCGTGACGCTGCACGGCCCCGGCTTCGCGGCGGACTCGGGATACGTCCAGATCACCCCGTACGGCACCGGGACCCCCGCCCGCTGCCACCCCGAGGGCACCACGCCCGTCGCGGACGGGCTGGAGGTGGCCGTCGGCTGCTACGCCGTCGGCGCCGGCCCGGAGACGCGGGCCGACTCCCCGTGGCTGCTGTCGTACATCCGGGACGGCGGTCTGCACCACGACCCGTCGGTCCCGGCGGCGTACCTCACCACCACGGGCGACCCGGCGGCCCCCTCGGTGGACCCGCGGCACTCGTGGAGCTCCACCGGTGAGACGCCGTCGGTCACCCGCCTCGGCGCCGGCCACTACCGGGTGATCTACGACGGCATCGGCAAGCCCTGGGACAACGTCCAGGTGAGCTCGAACAGCCCCGGCCGCTACTGCTTCCTCGGCACGTTCGCCTCCTACAGCCGCCCGCCGGAGCTGCTGGTGGACGTCTACTGCCACAACACGGCGGGTCTCCCGGCGGACTCCCTGTTCGGCTTCGCCTACGTGCGCGGCTACTGAGCGTCGGCCGCGCCCCCACGGCACGAGAGGGCGCGGCCTCGCCCCGCCGGCCGCGGGAACCCTGGAGGGGGGTCCCCGTGGCGGCGGGCCTGGGTCAGGCGCGGTCCGTCAGGAGACGGTGCAGGCGGCTCCGTTGAGGGTGAAGGCGGTGGGTTCGGCGGCGTTGCCGGTGTGGTTGGCCTGGAACCCGATGGAGGTGGACGCGCCGGGGGCCAGCGAGCCGTTGTAGCTGACGTTGGTCGCCGTGACCTGGCCGCTGGTGGGCGTGTACGTGGCGTTCCATCCGGAGGTGATGGTCTGCCCGCCCGGGAGGGTGAAGACCAGCGACCAGCCGTTGACGGCGGAGGAACCGGTGTTGGTGATGGTGATGCTCTCCGTCAGCCCGGTGTTCCACGCGTTGATTTCGTCGGTGACGCGGCAGGTGCCCGTTCCACCGGTGGGTGTCGGGGTGGGTGTCGGAGTCGGCGTGGGTGTCGGGGTGGGTGTCGGCGTGGGGGTGGGAGTCGGTGTCGGGGTGGGTGTCGGGGTGGGAGTCGGTGTCGGGGTGGGGGTCGGGGTGGGGGTCGGCGTGGGTGTCGGGGTCGTGTCGAGCCCGAGGAAGGAGATCGCGTAACTCAGCTGGCCGCTCATCGGCAGCTGGTGCCCGACGCCGCTGATGCTGATGCCCTCGATGGTGGCCTGGGTCCCCGTGCTGCCGTACCGGGTCCGGGTCCAGCTGGACTGGGGGCGGTCGGTGAACGCCGGGGTCTGGCTCAGGCCGTGCAGGTTGGTCCACTGCTTGATCTCCTCCCCGTAGTTCGGGTAGGCCAGCGTGGTGTCCGTGGTGCCGTGCCACAACTGCATGCGCGGATAGCGGCCGGTGTACCCCGCGTACATGGCCCGTGCCTGGTCGCCCCACTGCTGCGCGGTCTTGATGAGCTGCCCGCCGGAGCACTGGCTGTTCCACAGGGACCCGTTCGTGGTGGCGAAGCACCCGGCGGGCACACCGGAGAAGGCCGAGCCGGCCGAGAACACGTCGGGATACTGGGCGGCGAGCACGTTGGTCATCATCGCGCCGGAGGAGAAGCCGCTGACCACGATGCGGCCCGGGTCGACGTTGTAGCGCTGCCGGGCGTAGCTGACCATCGACATGATGCCGGTCGAGTCGCTGCCGCCGTTCCGCCTGAGCCCCGCCGCCGTGGACACGTCGAAGCAGCGGCCCTCACGGGTGGCCTCGGGGAGCACGATGATGTACCCGTAGCGGTCGGCCGCGGTGACGTAGTCGTGGCCGTTGCCGTTGAAGATGGCGCTTGCCGTGCCGCTGCAGTAGTGGACGAGGAGGAGCAGCGCCGGCCGTGCCGCGACCCTGTCCGGCACGTAGATGTACATGTTCAGGTTCGTCGGGTTGGTACCGAAGCCGGTCACCCGGGTCAGCGAGGCGGCTTCAGCGGACCGGACCGCCAGCAGCATGCTCGCGACCACAAAAGGCAAGGCGGCCGCCGCAAGAACGGCTCTGAGTCTTCGATTCACGGCGTGTCCTTTCGTTCGGAGGTTGGCCGGGACGCCGTAAGGAGCCGGTCAGCTCGCGGTGCAGGTCGCCACCGGCACGCTGTTGGTCCCGTTCGCGTTGCCGAGGAACCCGAACTGCGTGCTCGACCCGGCGCCGAGCGAGCCGTTGTAGTCGACGTTGCGGGCGGTGACCTGCGATCCGCTCGCGCTGATCGTGGTGCTCCATGCCTGGGTGACCGTCTGGCCGTTGGCGAACTGCCAGGTGACCGTCCAGGAGGAGATGGCCGAACCACCGGCCGTGACGGTGACCGCGGCCTGGAACCCGCCCGGCCACTGCCCCGTCAGCGAGTACACGGCCGAGCACGACTTGCCGCCCGCCGTCGGTGTCGGTGTCGGCGTGGGTGTCGGCGTGGGTGTCGGCGTGGGGGTGGGTGTCGGCGTCGGGGTGGGTGTCGGGGTGGGGGTCGGCGTAGGCGTCGGGGTGGGGCCCTGGCCGATGCTGCCGGGGACCGACTGGAGCGCCGCGTACCAGGCGGCGGCCATCTTGTCGTAGCCGCCGGAGGTGGGGTGGACGCCGTCGATCAGGTCGGCGGTGGTCAGCTTGCTGTGCATGTCGACCAGATGGACGTGCTTGCCGTTGGCGACCTTGCTCTGCACGATGCCGGGGACGGCCGCGTTGAAGTTGCGGGCGGACGCCTCCTGGCCGGAGTTCGACAGCGGGATGATGGTCGCGACGAAGACCTCGGCGTTCGGCGCCCCCGTGGTGATGCGGTCGATCAGCGTGGACAGCCGCTGGGGCGCGGAGGAGACGTTGTAGTTCTGCAGGATGTCGTTGGTGCCGATGTGCAGCAGCACCGTGCGGGGGGTGTAGGTGCGGAGCCAGCCGGCGATGTTGGCGTCGATCTGGTCGATCCGCCACCCGGGATGTCCCTCGTGGTCGTGGTCGCCCAGACCGCCCGGTCCGTTGAACTGCGATCCGACGAAGTCCACCGTGTAGCGGCCGGCGGCCAGGCGCTGCCACAGGCCGATGCGGTATCCGCCCGGCACCTGGGTGCCCTCGGTGATCGAGTCGCCCAGCGGCATCACCCGCACCCCGCCGTTGGACTCGGCGCCGGCGACACCTGTGCCCGCCACCGCCACGACCACGGCCAGGAGCGCCGCGGCCGACCATCGTCTCCACGTACGCATGCTCATCCCTTCCCGGGCGTCGGCGGGCAGGTCCTGCCGACAATCTCTGTGCGCGTTAACATTTGGCATTTTCAATTTCGTCGACGATTGCCGCGGAGACGATGGACGTCGCGGCCGGACTCCGATCGCCGAGCACGGCGCTCGCTGTTAGCGTTAACATTCGAGGCTCGATCACGTCTCCTGCCGATGAACCGGAAGGTGGTGGTGGGGCGGAGCAAATACGAGGGGGAAAGGCGCAGTCAAGGGGCCGGGCCGTGGCGCACCGGCGCACGGGAGGGCCGGGTCCGGCTCGTCCGGTGTTGCCGGGAAGGCTCGCACCTGATCAGCAGGGGTGACAGGAGGAAGATCGCAGCGACCGGCGTTCCGGTCGAGGCGATGGATCGGGTCGAAAATTTCATAGCGTGGATAAGCCATTCGGGCAAGTACGAGGCGGGTCCGGGCGGCCTCGGTCGCCGAAAGTTTCTTAACTCTATTGACACATTTCGTCGGCCTTCCCACACTGTGCTCCAGGCGTCTTCCCCTGCCGGGTGGGACGAGGTGGGAGCCGCCGCAGGCGACGCCTTTGTGGTGTGCGTTCCCGTCGCCGGGGCGCGGCGTCGATCACGCGAGCTGCCGTCCCCGCCCACCCAGCTTCAGTGGAGGCTCAGCCATGAGCGCGAACGCCATGCCCCCGCCCGGGACCCGAAGGCTTCTCGGCGGCCCCCGCCGGGCCCTCGTCGCCGGCGCCCTCGCGGCGCTCGGTGCCGTCACGGCGCTGACGGTGCCGTACTCCGCGGATGCGGCGGAGAGCACGCTCGGTGCGGCGGCCGCGCAGAGCGGCCGGTACTTCGGCACCGCCATCAGCGCCGGCAAACTCGGCGACTCGGCGTACACCACGATCGCGAACCGCGAGTTCGACATGGTGACGCCCGAGAACGAGATGAAGCTCGACGCCACCGAGCCCGCCCGGGGGCAGTTCACCTTCACCAACGCTGACCGGATCCACAGCTGGGCCGTGCAGAACGGCAAACGGGTCCGCGGCCACACCCTGGTCTGGCACGCCGCGCAGCCCGGATGGCTGCAGTCGCTGTCGGGCAGTGCGCTGCGTCAGGCGATGATCGACCACATCACCGGCGTGATGGACCACTACAAGGGCACCATCTACGCCTGGGACGTGGTCAACGAGGCCTTCGCCGACAGCGGCGGCGGGCGGCGCGACTCCAACTTCCAGCGCACCGGCGACGACTGGATCGAGGCCGCGTTCCGCGCCGCGCGCGCCGCCGACCCCGCCGCCAAGCTCTGCTACAACGACTACAACATCGACAACTGGACCGCGGCGAAGACGCAGGGCGTCTACACCATGGTCCGAGACTTCAAGTCGCGCGGCGTGCCGATCGACTGCGTGGGCCTGCAGGCGCACTTCAACAGCGGAAGCCCCTACAACAGCAACTTCCGCACCACCATCTCCAGCTTCGCCGCCCTCGGCGTCGACGTCCAGATCACCGAACTGGACATCCAACTTGCCCCCGCCCAGACCTATGCCGCCGTCGTCAACGACTGCCTGGCCGTCGCCCGGTGCACCGGCATCACCGTCTGGGGCGTGCGCGACCAGGACTCCTGGCGGTCGAGCGACACCCCGCTGCTGTTCAGCGGCAGCAACAAGAAGCCCGCCTACGACGCGGTGCTGAACGCGCTCAACGCCGCCGGCCCGAGCCCGACCGTCACCCCCACGGTGACCCCGACGGTCACACCCACGGTGACGCCCACGCCGGGAACCACGTTCCGGCTGCGCAACGACGCGGCCGGCCGGTGTGTGGAATCGCCGAACGGCGCCACCGCCAACGGCACGCGGTTGCGGATCTACGACTGCCGCACCAGCCCCAGCCAGAGGTTCACCTACACCTCCGGCAAGCAGCTTCGGCTCCTCGGCAAGTGCGTGGACTCACCGACCGGCGCGGGCCCCGGCACCCGCGTGCAGCTCTACGACTGCCACACAGGCGACAACCAGCGATGGAACCGCAACTCCGACGGCACCGTCACCAGCGTGGCCAACAACCTGTGCCTCGGCGTCACCGGCACCGGCAACGGCTCCGGCGTGATCGTCGCCACCTGCGACGGCCGGCCCGCCCAGAGGTGGACCTAGACTGCAGGCCCGCCCAGAGGTGGACCCAGGACGGCCGGTGCGGCGTGACCCGCCGCACCGGTACCGGTCCACCGGCTCAGGTGGCCTGGTTCTCCACGTGGAAGGAGACGCCGCCCTGGTCGTCGACGTCGGCGTCGAGGGCCTTGTCCTCGAGGACGCTCGCGGCGATCGGGTCCAGGTAGACCCGGGCCCCGCCGCTCTCCACCACCTTGTCGGTGTTCTGCGGCCCCTCGGCGACCGACAACATCAGCGAGCCCGCGTCGTCCTCCTGCGACGAGATGCGGATGCCCCTCTCGCCCGGCTCGCCGGTCTGGGCGTTGAGGTCACGGATCACCTGTGCGGCGGTGTCAGTCAGCGTGAGCATTGCGTCTCCTCGCTGTGCATCGGTTCGTCCCGTTAGTGCCGCCCTAGCCCGCTCTGCCGACAGCTAAACCCCAGTTGGGACCGATCCACGCTAAAAACGGGGAAAGCTAGGACGATCGGCATCTTGTGCTGAATAGTGGGGGATCAGCGGGCCGGTGATGTCTGCCCGCGCCACACAGGGGTTGGGAGTGGCCATGGTCGTCGTCGGCACATGGAACCTGGAGAATCTGTACCGCCCGGGGGGCGAGTTCGGGCCGGACAGCGAGGAGGCCTACCGGGCCAAGCTCGCCGCGATGGCCGAGACCATCAACGGCTTCGCCCCGGACGCGCTCGGCGTCCAGGAGGTCGGCCAGCCCGAGGCCCTCGGCGACCTGGTGAAGGAGCTGGGCGGCGACTGGCACACGGTGCTGTCGGGTCATCCCGACACCCGCGGCATCCGCGTCGGGGTGATCAGCCGGGTCCCGGTCACCGCGCAGGCGGACGTCACGGCGTTCACCGCGCCGCTGGCCGCCGTGCAGACCACGGACGCCGGCCCGCTGACCGGCCAGACCAGCCGCGGCATGCTGGCCGCCCGGATCGAGCCGAGCCCCGGCGTCACCCTGGACCTCGTCGTGGTGCACCTGAAGTCCAAGCTGCTCAGCTTCCCCGGCGGGCGGTTCCAGCCGCGCGACGAGGGGGAGCGGGCCCGGTTCGGCGCCTACGCCCTGTACCGGCGGGCGGCCGAGGCCACCACGCTGCGCGGCGTGGCCGACCGGCTCATCGCCGGGCAGGGGCAGCAGCGGCCGGTGGTCGTGGTCGGCGACTTCAACGACGAGCCCCAGGCCGCGACCACGCAGATCGTGCTCGGCCCGCCCGGGTCCGAGCTCGGCACGGCGGGCGCGTTCCGGCCCGACCGGGGCGACGCGTGGCGGCTGTGGAACCTCGCCGCGCTGCTTCCCGAGGGGGAGGGGTTCTCCCGGGTGCATCAGGGCAAGGGCGAGCTGATCGACCACATCATGGTGAGCCGCGCGCTGCTGGAACGGGTCGACGAGATGCGTTCCCTGGTCGGGCACGGCCTCCCGTCGGTCACCGGTGACCCCGGCGCCCGCAAGAACGCCGCCGACTCCGACCACGCGCCACTGTTCGCCCGCCTCCGGCTCTGACGCGGGACTCCCCGCGAGGGCCCGCGGGATCCGGTGTGCGGGTTCAGGCCGCGGCCTGGTCCCCGGTGATCTGATCCTTGAGCGGCGCCAGCGCGCCCGCGATGGTGACGATCGTCTCGTCGGGCACCCCGAGGTGGGCGAGCGCGCCCGCCAGGTGGGTGACCACGGTGTCGAAGTCGTCCGGCGTGATGCCGAGTCCCGCGTGCGCCTCGTCCATGCTCCGGCCGCGGTACTCCTGCGGGCCGCCCAGGGCGGCGGCGACGAAGCTGCGCTGGTGGGCCTTCAGCTTGATCACGTCGGTCCCGGCGAAGTACCCCGCCAGGGTGGGGTCGGCGAGCACGCGGGAGTAGAACTCGTCGACCACGGCGGAGACCGCCGTCGCGCCGCCGACCTGATCGAAGATGGACGTCATCCCCGCTCGCCTCCCGACTCCCGCTGATGATTTCTGTCAGGAGGATCACACAAGGGCGTTTCAGCGTCATGTCGGGGCGGAAATTCGCCGTGACCGGTGCCTCACCCGGTCGACACGCCCGTAACGACGCGGGGCCGCGCCGACGCGGGGCCGCGCCCGTGGCGGGCGCGGCCCCGGTGCCGGACGTCGCCGGCCGGTCGCCGTCCCCGGTCAGCGCCAGGTGTCGTTCCTGGTCGCGGTGCCGGAGGCGGGGGTGGTGAACGAGCGGTTCGGGTCGCTCTCCCAGGTGACCGAGCCGTCGGGGTTCTTCTTGATGTACTTGTACTGGATCGCCATGCCGGGCGGCAGGCCGGTGGTCCCGCGCCAGATCGGGTAGGTCGCCGACGACAGCGGCACCGCCGCCGCCGGGCTCCACGAGCCGAGCTCGGGGACGTTGCCGACCACGAACACGTTCTGGCCCCAGACGGTGGTGGCGTCCACGTTGAACGACGTGGAGACGGACCCCGGCGGGGTGCCGCCGGTGCGGATGGCGACCGCGCCCTTGGCCGGGACGGTCACCGTGGCCGTGCCGCCGGAGCCGACCGTCACCGAGCCGGAGCCGAGCAGGTTGGCGTACGTCCCGGCGGGCAGCCCGGTGGGGAACGACCCGGTGTGCGCGCCGCCGCCGTTGTTGATCGCCACCCAGCCCGCGGAGCCCCGGCTGAACCCGATGACGTTGGAGTTCGGCGCGCTCCAGTTGGCCACCGCGGTGCCGCGCACCGCGTTGCGGAAGCCCACCATGGCGTTGACCGCGCCGTCCCGGTGCAGGCAGGTCCACCCGGACGAGCAGTTCGCGGCGGTCACGTAGCCGTTGCCGTCCGAGGGCGGCGAGGAGTCGTTGTCGGTGAAGGTGAAGCCGTCGTAGATCTGCGGCGCGCCGTGCGGCCAGGCCAGCTGGAAGACGTTGGCCAGCGTGTAGGTCGCGCCGTTCTTGTAGGTGAGGGTGGAGCCGTTGCGCTCGGTGTCGTGGTTGGTGACGAAGGTCACCGCCTTGGCGCTCGGCTGCATGCCGCCCCAGCTCGCCCCGAAGGTCTGCAGGTCGGAGATCGCGCCCTCGAACTTCTGCTTGAGGTAGCGGCCGTACTGGAAGTCCATCACGTCGGCCAGGCCGGTGTACTGGCTCGGCTGGACGGCCTCCCCGGCGCCGTAGATGACCTCCTGGAAGATGTACGGCGAGCCGTTCAGCCGCCCGTAGATCGACGAGAGGTCGGCCGGGCTCATGTGCTTCACCGCGTCGACGCGGAAGCCGTCCACGCCGAGGCTGGTCAGGTCGTTGAGGTAGGCGGCGATCCGGGAGCGCACGTACTCGGCGCCGGTGTCCAGGTCGGCCAGCCCGACCAGCTCGCAGCGCTGCACGTTGTTCGCGCTGCCGGCGTAGTCGCCGTCGTGGATGAGGTTGTCGGAGTTGCCGCAGGCGCCCGGGTGGTAGTGGAAGTCGGCCCCCGAGTACGTCCCGGGATAGTTGTACTTGGTGAAGCTCCGGCCGCCGTACGACGTGGCCCCCTGGCCGGTCATGTGGTTGATCACCGCGTCGGCGTACACCTTGACCCCGGCGGCGTGGCAGGCCTGCACCATCGAGGCGAACTGCGTCCGGTTGCCGAGCCGTCCGGCGATGTCGTAGGCGGCGGGCTGGTACAGCTCCCACCAGGAGTGGGTGCCGGACCGCTTCAGGGAGTCCTGCGGCGGGGACACCTGCACGCCGCCGTACCCGGCCGGGCCGAGCACGTTGGCGCACTCGGCGGCCACCGACGGCCAGTTCCAGGAGAAGAGGTTGGCGATCACGTCCTTGTCCCCGGGCGGCGCGGCGTGCGCGGGGGCCGCCAGGGGGACGGTGAGCAGCGCCAGCAGGCACGCGAGCAGCACGCCGGCGGCGGTCAGGGGGTGGGGGCGGGATTTGTAGGATCTCACGTGGGGGGCCTCCAGGCTTGATGGATGGGTTCCCCGCCGGGCCGGGTGCTGCAACACCCGGCCCGGCGTCCCTCCCGGCGGGAGGGCGTGTCCGCTAGCCGCGCACGAACACCGCCACCGTCCGGGCCGGGACGGTGATCGCGCCGGTCGCGGGGTCGAACGCCGACTGCTTGACGACCGGGTCGGCCCCGGCCGCCTGCGCCGGGTGCAGCACCGCCGCGGCGCCGCGCAGCGCGGGCACGGCCGCCGTGCGCTGCCCCGGGGTCGCGTTGAACACCACGGTGATCGACTTCCACCGGGGGTCGGCGCCCGCGGTGTCCAGGTGCATGGCGATCACACCCGGGTCGCCGGTCTGCTCGGGGAAGCTCAGGCGCCGCTGCACCTCGGCCGCCGAGCCGAGCCCGAAGGCCGGCGAGGACGACCTGATCCGCAGCAGCTCGCCGAACTGCTTCCTGGCCGCGCCGATCGCCGCGCAGTCCGGCTTGAGCGCCGGGTCGGCGAGCAGCGGCCGGGCGTACTGCCACTTGGGCTCGTTGTCCCCGGCCGGGGGCAGGCCGCCGCCGAAGCCGTTGCCCGTCGCGCAGTCCCACAGCAGCCGGTTGAACCAGTCGCCGGAGTCGAAGGAGTTGCGGTCCAGCGACTTGGAGCGCAGCCGCTCGCTCCCCGCGTGCAGGAACGCGGTGCCCTGCGACAGCACGGCCGCGGCCAGCGACAGCGACTGCATGCGTACCCGGTCGGCCATCGGCGTGGCCTGCGGCAGCTTGTAGGCCAGGGCGTCGAACAGCGTCTCGTTGTCGTGCGCGTCGACGTACGTCACCGCCTCGCCGGGCGCGGCGGTGTAACCGGCGGGGGAGCCGTTGTAGTCGACCTGCGCGCCGGTCACCTCCTGCCCGGTGGAGCCGGTGAAGCGGTAGTCCTTCAGGTTGCCGCTCAGCCCGACCTTGATGAGGTCCTCGTAGTGCCGGAGCCGGTCGCGCTGCTGGTCGGCCGTGCCGTTGGCGGGGGAGCCGTTGGGGGCGCCCGCCAGGCCGGAGCCGAAGCCCTGGATCCTCGGGTCGCCGTCGAACGGCCCGCCGCCGCGCACCGCGTCGCGCAGCCGGTCGTTGAAGGTGCCGATGCCGGTGCCCGCCATGTTCGCCTGGGTCGCCTGCGGGAACCGCGCGCCGTTCGCCACCTCGCCGAAGTTCCAGCCCTCGCCGTACAGGACGATCGCCTTGCCGTCCACGCCGTCCTTGGCGAGGGTGAGCTTGTCCAGCGCGGCCCGCACGGCCACCATGTTGGCCTTCGGGTGGTGGCCCATCAGGTCGAACCTGAAGCCGTCCACCTTGTACTCCCTGGCCCAGGTGACCACCGAGTCGACCACGAGCCTGCCCATCATGGCGTGCTCGGGCGCGGTGTTGGCGCAGCAGGTGGACGTGGCGAGCGTGCCGTCCTCCAGCAGCCGGTGGTAGTAGCCGGGCACGATGCGGTCCAGCACCGACTTCGGGTCCTGCCCGGCGGCGTAGGTGTGGTTGTAGACGACGTCCATCACCACCCGCAGCCCGGCGCCGTTCAGCCCGGCGACCATCTCGCGGAACTCGCCGATCCGCCGCGTCCCGTCGGGGTCGGACGCGTAGGAACCCTCGGGCACGGTGTAGTGCACCGGGTCGTAGCCCCAGTTGAACGAGTCCTTGGCGGCCGTGCGCGCCAGGCACGCCTGCTGCTGCTCGGAGTCGGCGGGCATCGCGGCCAGGTCGCAGTCCGGCTCGGTGCGGTCGGCGCGGCGCTCGGGCACGCTGCCGATGTCGAACGCCGGGAGCAGGTGCACGTGCGTCAGGCCGTCGGCGGCCAGCGCCCGCAGCTCCCGCATCCCGGCCGAGTCGCCGGTGAACGCCGCGTACGTGCCGCGTCGCGCCGCGGGGACGGTGGTGTCGGAGGCGGAGAAGTCCCGCACGTGCAGCTCGTACACCGACGCCCGGCCCTGGGGGACGGCGGGCGGCTTGCGCAGCGACGACCACCCGCCGGGGCGCAGCGCGCCGTCGGACAGGTCGGCCAGCTGGCTGCGCGCCGAGTCCGCCGCCAGCGACAGGCCGTACGGGTCGGTCACCTCGTTGACGACCACCCCGCCCGCCGCCGGGGCGTACACGCTGACCAGGAACGTGTAGTACCGGTTCTTCCACGACGGCTCGCCGCGCACCGACCACACGCCGGTCGCGTCGTCGCGTCGCATCTCGTGCACGGTGCGGGCGCCGCCTCTCGGGTCGCGGTACAGCGCCAGCTCCACCTTGCGGGCCGTCGGCGCCCACACCGACACCCGCGGCGCCCCGCCGGACCACACCGGGCCGAGGGCCGCCGTGGCCGCCCCCGCGTACAGGTCGTCCAGCACGCCGGGGATCTGCACCCCGGTCGCGGTGAGCAGCGCGCCCGCCGCGTTGCGCTCCAGCGCGACCACCTGGCCGCGCCGCGCAGCGTCCCGGGCCAGGGCGGCGTCCCGGGGGTCGACGGTGAACGCCGTGTAGGCGGCGAGGTGCGGCCACCTGGCCTTCTGCGCGTCGGTGAGTGCGCCGCCCGCCCGCAGGCGGATCAGGCGGACGTCCCCGGTCAGGTCGCCGTCCTCGTACGCGATGTCGCCCTTGGCGGAGAACGCCAGCGCGTACACCGACGAGGTGGACGGCTCGCGGTCCCAGGCGACCGTGTTCCGGTCGATCCAGTGGGCCCTGGCCTTGGCCAGGTCGGCGTCCGCGCCGCGCGCCGGGGGTTGCGGCAGCAGATGACCCGGGGTGGCCGCGAGCAGCCACACCTCGTTGCCGGTGGACGCCAGGTCGAGCGACTGGTCGTCCGGCAGGTCCTTCTCGTCGCCCCTGTGGATGATGTAGCTCAGGCTCGTCGCCCCCTCGGCGAGCGGCACCCGGAAGTACACCCCGAATCGGTCCGTCCCCGCCGGTTGGAGCGGTGCCGCCCACTCGGTGGGGTTCGCCGCGCCGCTCCACACATGCAGTCCCCAGCCGTCGTAGTTCCCGTCCTGGCGGCGGTAATGCAGGACGGCGACCTTCTCCGCGGCGGCGCGGGTCGGATGGACGGTGGCGTCGCCCGAGTTCACGTACGCCTCGGGGCGGGCCGCCGGGACGAACGACTGGTCCGGGCCGGGGTCCTTGGCGTCACCCTTGTGCACGATGTAGTTCAGCGGGACGCCGGGGTCCTTCAGCGGGACCCGCCAGAACGCGCCGTAGGAGTCGGTGCCGTCCGGCACGCGGGGCGTCGCCCACTCGGTGCCGGCGCCGTCCGCGACGGCGTCGCCCCACAGGTGCAGTCCCCAGCCGTCGTACTGGCCGTCCGGGCGGTGGTAGTGGACCGTCGCGTAGCCCTGCGCGGCGGCCTGGGAGGCGAAGGTGCCGGGCTTGCCCTCGGACAGCCACACCTCGCCGTTCCTGGCCGGGTCGACCAGGCGGTCCCCGCCGTCCTTCTCGTCGCCCCGGTGGGCGATGATCCCGACGCTCGCCGCGCCCGGCTTCAGCCTGATCCAGGCGAACCGGCCGTAGGCGTCCTCGCCGTTCAGCGGCAGCGGGGCGTCCCACGTGGTGGGCTGCTCGACGTCGCCCCACACGTGCAGGCCCCAGCCGTCGTAGCCGGCGCGCTTGTAGTGCACCACCAGCCAGTCCCGGGTGACCGCGCCCGGCTCCTGCGGGTCGGGCGGGGCGCCCACCGTGGCGCCCGCCGACGCGGAGGCGAACCGGCCCGCCGAGTCCTTCACCACCGCCTTGTAGGTGACCTGGGTGCCCGGGGCCAGGCCGGTGAGGTCGTGGTACACCCGGAACAGGCGCTGCCCGTCCACGTTGGTGGGGGCGTCGTCGGTGCCGAGCACCTTCCAGGGCCCGTCGCCGGTCTTCGCGGCGAACGTCACCTGGTCGAATCCTGTGCCCGGCACGGTCGCGCCGACGGGGATCCGCCCGTCGGCGGGCGGGGTGAGCTCGGCGCCCGGGAGGATCACCGAGACGGCCGGGCCGGCGGCCGGGGCGGCCAGTGGGGCCGCGGCGCGGTAGACCACGGCCGACAGCGGCGGCACGGTCAGCCGCAGGGCCCGGCCGGCCCCAGAGGTGGCCGACGCCGCGCCCTCGCCGTACACCTTGGTGAAGGCCATGCCCGCCGAGTACGTGGGCACGTCCGCGGTCGCCGCGGTCTCGGCGTTGTTGACCGCGACGACGTACTCGACCCGCTGCTTCGCGCCGATCCTGGAGAAGGCGTACAGGCCGCCCTCGGCCAGGCGCTCCACCTGGGCGCCGTCGGCCAGCGCCGGGTGCGCGTCCCGCAGCGCGGCGAGCGTCTTGACGCCCTGGTAGATGGGGTGCGCGGGCACGTAGTTGTCCTGCGCGTGCGTGGCGGCCGTGCCGATGAGGTCGTCGGTGAGGTAGCTCGGGGTGCGGGAGGCGAACATCGTCTGCCGGGCGTCCTTGTCGCCGCCCTTGCCGGTGAAGCCCTGCTCGTCGCCGTAGTAGATCACCGGCTGCCCGCGGGTGAGGTACATCAGCTCGTGCGCCAGCAGGTCCCGCCGCAGCAGCTCGGCTTCCGGCGCGCCCGGGTTGTCCTGCGTGACGAACCTGCCGATGCGTCCCATGTCGTGGTTGCCGAGGAACGTCGGCAGGGACTGCGCGCCCGCGTCCGCCTTGGTGTGACGGTCGTCGCCCGCGTACAGCTGCGCCAGCCGCGCCGCGCCCGCCGTGCCGCCGCTGTACGACCGCGCGGCCTCCTGGAAGGGGAAGTCCAGCGTCGCGTCCAGCCCGCCGCGGGTGGAGTAGCGGCTGGTCACGGCCGGGTCGCCCGAGTAGACCTCGCCGAACATGAAGAACCGGTCGTTGCCGAGCCTGGCCGCGTAGCCGTCCAGCGCCGGGGCGAACCGCTGCCAGAACCTCATGTCGACGTGCTTGGCGGTGTCGATCCTGAACCCGTCGATCCCGGTGTCCCGCACCCACGTCCTGTAGATGTCGATCATGCCCCGGACGACCTCGGGCCGTTCCGTCCACAGATCGTCCAGCCCCGAGAAGTCCCCGTACTCGTCGTTCTCCCCGCCGCTGAACGACGAGTCCCCGCGGTTGTGGTACATCGTCGGGTCGTTCAGCCACCCCGGCGTCTTGACCCCCTTGGGCGCCACCGGCGTGTAGGGGAAGGAGTCCAGGTCGACCTTCGGGAAGTCGTCCTCACCCGCGTAGTCGCTGTCGTCGAACGGCCGCCCCTGCGTGTCGACGTACGGATAAGCGGCCTTCGTCCGATAGGAGTACGTCTTCTCCGCGTAATCCACCACGTCGGCGGTGTGGTTGGTGATGATGTCGAAAAAGACCTTCATCCCCCGCCGGTGCGCCTCCCGCACCAGCCGCTTCATGTCCGCGTTGGTCCCGAGATGCGGATCGATCGACGTGAAGTCCGTGATCCAGTACCCGTGATACCCCGCCGACGCGTCGCTCCCGCTGCCCTGCACCGCCCGATTCTTGAACGACGGCGTGAGCCAGATCGCGGTACTCCCCATCCCCTTGACGTAGTCCAGCCTGGAGATCAGCCCTTCCAGATCCCCACCCTGATAAAACCCTTTGTCCGCGGGATCGAACCCATTGACCAGCCGATCCCCCCCAAGCCCACCCCGATCATTGCCCGCCACCCCATTGGCGAACCGATCCGTCATAACAAAATAAAACCGCTCCCGAGCAAGATCCCCCCGAGGCGCGTCCCGCGCCAACTCCCCATCCCCCACCCCCGCCCCCCGCGAAATACGACTCTGGAGGCCCCGTGGTCCGGCCGCCGTGCTCATGGTCCGTCAAGAGGTCGCGTGCGCGAGGGGGGCGGGGGCTGGCGGCCCTGGTG
>NZ_JBHSRF010000092.1:0-33816 GCF_042658925.1 Sphaerisporangium aureirubrum | reverse complement strand
CCCCCACGCCGACACCCACTCCCACTCCCACTCGGACGCCGACGCCGACACCCACCCCGTCGGTCACCCCCACCCCGACGCCGACACCCACGGCCGGGTCGCTCGCGTGCCGGGTGACCTACCGGGTGACCAGCCAGTGGCAGGGCGGCTTCAACGGTGACGTGACCGTCGGCCTGACCAGCGGGTCGGTGACCAGCTGGACGCTGAACTTCGCCTTCCCCGGCAGCCAGCGGATCAGCAACGCCTGGAACGCGCGGGTCACCCAGTCCGGCGCCCAGGTCACCGCGCTCGACGGCGGCTGGAACGCGCGCATCACCGCGGGCGGAAGCGCCACCTTCGGATTCTCGGCCAGCGGGACGAGCAGCCCGCCCGCCGCATACTCCCTCAACGGCGTGGCCTGCTCGATCGCCTGAGCGCGAAGGCCACGGGCCACGGCCGGGACGGTCGCATTCCGCACCCCGTCCCGGTCACGGCTCCGTGGCCGCCACGATCGTGAAAACCGGGGCGGCCCGGGTGCCCGAGCACCCGGGCCGCTCCGTCGTATCGGCGTTTCGGCGTCTCAGGGCTGGAAGCGGTACCCCATGCCGGGCTCGGTGAGCAGATGGCGCGGGCGGGCCGGGTCGTCCTCCAGCTTGCGGCGCAGCTGGGCCATGTACTGCCGCAGGTAGTTCGTCTCCTTGAGGTAATTGGGCCCCCAGACCTCGGTGAGCAGCCGCCGCTGGCTGATCAGCTTGCCGGGGTTGCGCAGCAGGACGGCCAGCAGGTGCCACTCGGTCGGCGTGAGCCGGATGCCGTCCGAGACGGTCATGTTCACGAGGTCCACCATGTGGTCGCCGACCGGGATCTCGGCCAGCTCGGACTCGTGGGCGACGGCGCGCCGGGTCACCGCGCGGATCCTGGCCAGCAACTCGTCGATGCCGAACGGCTTGGTGACGTAGTCGTCCGCCCCGGCGTCCAGCGCGTCCACCATGTCCGCGCTGCCCGCGCGGCCGGACAGCACGATGATCGGGATGCTGGTCCAGCCGCGCAAGCCGTGGATGACCTCGACGCCGTCGATGTCGGGCAGCCCGAGGTCCAGGACCACCAGGTCGGGGTGCCAGCCGGCGGCCTGGCGCAGCGCGGTCCCCCCGTCGCGCGCCACTTCGACGTCGTAGTGCCGCGCGACGAGGTTGATGCGGAGCGCGCGCAGGAGCTGCGGCTCGTCGTCCACGACGAGGATCTTGGTCATGCCCCGCCCCATCTGAAGGAACTCGGCCGAGTGAGGATCATAGTCAAGCCGACTCCCCGCAGTCTTACCCCACGATACTCAGGGTGAGGTGCTCCAGCGTGCAGGCGCCCCCGGCGACACCCGACCCCCCCGCCTTGACGACGCGGACAACGCCGGCCAGCCGAGCAGGGCGTGGCCGGCCACGGCCACACAGACGAAACCGAGCACCAGGCCCCAGCTCACGTCGGTGAGATGGTGCATGCCCCGGTACAGCCGGGAGACGGCCACGACCAGCGGGACGCCGATCCCGATCGCCCACCACAGGGCCTTCAGCAGGGTGTGGCGGTGGGTGTGCAGCACGAGCACCAGGGCCACGCCGCAGTAGAAGCCGACGGCCGCGCTGGTGTGCCCGGAGGGGAAGCTGGAGGTGGGCGGGGCCGGGTCCAGGTGGCGCACCTCCGGCCGCTGGCGCTCGACGAGCACCGTGGCCAGCAGGAAGACCAGGTTCTGCGACCAGACCGCCACCACCAGGAAGACCGACTCGCGCCAGCGGTGGAAGACCAGCCGGAACACGATTGCCGTGACGACGGTGAGCGCGATGATCACTGGGGTGTCCGCCAGTGTCGAGCCGATGTCGGTGAGCGTGTTCAGCGTCGATGTGCGGTCCCCGGCCAGCTCGCGGTTGACCCCGATCTCACCGGCGATCATGGCGTGCAGGGGCCGGGTGATCAGCCAGCCGAAGCCGAGGGTCAGGCCCGCCAGCACCACCAGAGGTAACAGCACGAGGCGCGCGGCCCACGCCGCGACCGTGGTCCATCGTCCGCGGCGACCCTCGTCGCCGGTGTCACCTGTCGTCATGCGCTTTTCCCTCCGGTGCTGTCTGTTCTTCCGCCTCCGGCTCGACGCCCTCCAAATGGGGCTCGACCGGACGGCGCCCGCTGTCTCTGCGCCAGGTCTCGAAGGCCGCCGTGGTCGCGGTGACCACCGCGATGCCGAGGATCACGCCGCCCACCACGTCGCTGACCCAGTGGACGACGAGCGCCACCCGCGTGTACGCCACGCCGACGACGACCACCGCGCCCGCGCACCACAGCAGCGTCCGGGCGCGGCGGCTCAGGTGCGGCAGGACGAGGAGGATCAGCACCCCGGCGCCGATCGTGGCGTTGAGCGCGTGCCCGGACGGGAACGACGCGCCGGGGGCCACCGCGATCGGGTCGGGCAGGTGCGGCCGGGCCCGGTCCACCACGAACTTCAGGCCGAGGCCGAGCAGCCCGCCGGCGACCATCGTGGTCACCGCCCAGGCCGCCAGCCGCGGCGCGCCGCGGTACACCAGCCAGAGGACGGCGAGGGCCACCGCGGCCCGCCAGCTCTCCGGGGAGAACACGTCGGTCCACAGGTCCAGCAGCGTCACCCAGCCGGGGTGGTCCAGCGCCCAGGCGTGCAGCGTGGCCGCCACCCCCCGGTCCAGCTGGTACAGGGGCGGGAACGAGGTCGTCACCAGCACCACCAGCACGGTGAACGGGACGGCCACGAGGAAGGCGGCGGCGGACGCGAGCGCGAGCCGCGGCCCGAGCCGCGGGCGGTTCTTGGTTGTCGTGACGGACTGTGTCGCGGGACTGATGTCAGCCTTCCTCTCCGCCGGGCGTGCGCAACGACAGCGCGCCCGGCTTGATCTCGACGGTCAGGACGCGGGCCGAGCCGACCGGGTCGCCGTCGCACTCGTACGGCGTGGGCGGGTCGACCTCGATCCTGAGCCGGGACGCGACGTACCGCCGGGTTCCCGCGCCCTCGCCGCGGGACCTCGTCACCAGCCGGCCGAGCACGCGCAGCCAGTCCATCGGGGTGCGCGGGCCCAGCACGACCACGTCCAGCAGGCCGTCGGAGGGCTGGGCGTCGGGGAGCAGGCTCATGCCGCCCTGCAGCCGGCCGACGTTTCCCACCAGCACCATTCGTGCCCGGCAGCGCGGCTGGGGACGGCCGTCCACGTGCAGCGTCACCCGGAACGGGCGATCACGGAGGTGGCGCAGCAGGGTGCCCGCGTAGGCGAGCCAGCCGAGGCTGCGCTTGGCCTCGGACCCGGTGCCGCGCGCCATGGCGGCGTCCAGCCCGAGGCCGGCCATCACGACGAAGGGCGTGCCCTCCATCACCCCGACGTCGACGGGCGTCGTCCCGCCCAGGACCCCGACGCGGATCGCGTCCGGAAGCTCGATGGGGATGTCGAGGTTGCGGGCGAGCAGGTTGCCGGTGCCGCCGCAGAGCAGGGCCAGCGGCACGCCGGTGCCCATCAGGGCCTCGGCGCAGGCGCGGACGGTGCCGTCCCCGCCGGCGGCGAACACGAGGTCCGCCTCTTCGGCGAGGGCGCGCTTGGTCATCCCGACGCCCGGATCCTCGGCGGTGGTCTCGAACCACAGCGGCTCGTCCCATCCGTACCGCGCCAGCTCCGCCGTCACGTCGGCACGGTGACGGTCCCGCTCGGGCATCTTGAGCGGGTTGACGATGATCGCGGCGCGTGGCATGGGAGGGTCGCTACCCCGTTCGGCCCGCTTCGAACAGGGCCGACGCCGGCGACCCGTCGCACGACGGTGCCCGGCTCGCCGCGCCACGACTCGCCGTCACGGTGAACGGGGGCCCGGACGGCGGCGACGGTGTTCGTCAGGCCTGGGTGAGGACCTCGGCGACGACGCAGCTGATGTTGTCGGGGCCGCCGGCCTGGCGGGCCAGTTCGATGAGGTGCTCGGCGGCCTCGGCGAGGTCGCCGGCGGCGGTGAGGGTCTCGTGCAGGGCCTGCGGGCCGACGACTCCGCTCAGGCCGTCGGAGCAGATGAGGTAGCGGTCGCCGTCGTGGGCCTCGCGCAGCGACAGGTCGGGCTCGACCGAGCCGCTGCCGCCGAGGGCGCGCATCAGCAGGGAGCGGCGGGGGTGCGCGGCGGCCTGTTCCGGGGTCATCTGGCCGTCGTCGACCAGGGACTGGACCAGGGTGTGGTCGCGGGTGATCTGGTAGAGGCAGCCGCCGCGCAGCATGTAGGCCCGCGAATCCCCGATGTGGGCCAGCGCGATGGTGCCGCCGTCCCACAACATCGCGGTGAGCGTCGTGCCCATTCCTGCCAGCTTGGGGTCGCGCGCGGCCATATCCTTCAGGCGGTGGCCCGCGGCCGTGATCGCCGTCTCCAGCGAACCCAGCGGGTCGCCGCCTGGTGGATCGCTGTCGAGGGACGACAGCGCGGCGATGACGGTGGCGCTCGCCACCTCGCCGTGGCTGTGCCCGCCCATCCCGTCGGCGACCGCCAGCAGCCGAGGGCCGGCGTAGACCGAGTCCTCGTTCCGCTGGCGGCGCAGGCCGATGTCGGTGCGGGCCGCGTACCGCAGCGTCAGCGACACGTTGTTTGACATGTCCCTCAGTAAATCATTGGTTGAATGACTTCACAAGCATCTGTTGTGTGGATTCTCGCGGCACGTTGGACTACGCTGGCCGCAGGCGAGCGCGGCGCCGAGGGAGTGCCATGGGACAGCAGGGAGAAACGACGCCGATGGGACACGACGCCACGTTGAACGCGGGCGACATCGCCCGGCTCGCCGACGTCGGCCGGGCCGCGGTGAGCAACTGGCGCCGCCGCCACGACGACTTCCCCCGCCCCGTCGGCGGCACCGCCGCCAGCCCCCTGTTCTCCCTCCCCGAGGTCGAGGAATGGCTACGCCGCAACGGCAAGTCGTACGAACTCTCCCTCGGCGACCGCGTCTGGCAGCGCCTGCGCGCCTCCGCCGACGACCTCCACCTCGGCGACCTGGTCGCCTGCGCCGGCGCCTACCTGCTGTTCCTCCACCGCACCGCCGAGTCCCCCTCCCACCCGGCCACCACCGCCGCCGAGCTGGCCACCATCGCCGCCGCGGCCACCGGCGACCTCCCCGCCAAGGTCGCCTGGGACCTGCTCGACCCCCGGCTGTACCGCCTCCTCGCCGACCTGGCCGCCGAACAGGGCCCGAGCGCCGCCTTCGACCTCCTCTGCGACCGCTACGCCGAAGCCCACTCCCGCCAGCTCTCCGTCACCCGCCCCGAGCTCGCCGCCCTCCTCACCCGTCTGGCCGCCCCCGAAGGCCCCACCGTCCTCGACCCCGCCTGCGGCATCGGCGCCCTGCTGCTCCCGGGCGCCGGCCCCACGGGCGGGCAGGTCGTGGGGCAGGAGATCGACGGCACGGCGGCGGTGCTCACCGCCGTGCGGCTGTCGCTCGCGGGGGCGGACGCGCGGGTCGTCGCGGGGGACTCGTTGCGACAGGACGCGTTTCCCGAGGTGCGGGCGGACGCGGTGGTGTGCGATCCGCCGTTCAACGAGAGGGCGTGGGGCTACGAGGAGCTGACCGGGGATCCCCGGTGGGAGTACGGGCTGCCGCCGCGCGGGGAGCCTGAGCTGGCGTGGGTGCAGCACTGCCTGGCGCACGCGCGGCCGGGCGGGCTGGTGGCCGTGCTGATGCCCGCCGCGGCGGCGGGCAGGCGGCCGGGCAAGCGGATCCGGGGCAACCTGCTGCGGGCGGGTGCCCTGCGCGCGGTGATCACGCTGGCGGCCGGAGGGCCGGACCTGTGGCTGCTGCGCCGCCCCCGCGCCGGGGAGCGCCCGCCGTCCGCCGTCCTCATGATGGACGCCGCCGACGACGTGACGGCGGTGGAACCGGCCTGGCGCGCGTTCGGCGCCGACCCGGACGCGCCGCCGCCGGACGGCGCCCGCGCGATGCGCATCATCGACCTGCTCGACGACGAGGTCGACCTGACCCCGGCCCGCCACCTGCCCCGCCCCGGCGACGACCCGGCCCTCGGCTTCGCCGCGGCGCGCGAGCGGTTCCGCGAGGCCGCCGCCGCGCTGCCCGGCGCCGTCCCCGCCCTCGCCGTCCCCGCCGAGACGCGTGACCTGCCCGGCGCCACCGTCGCCGAGCTGGTGCGGGCGGGCCTGGTCACCGTGCACCAGGGCCCGCCGAGGCTCGCCGCCGACGACGGCGAGCTGCCCGTGCTGACCGCCGCCGACCTCGCGAGCGGCACCGCCCCCTCCGGCCGCACGCCGTACGACCCCGGCCTGATCATCCTTGAGGCCGGCGACGTGGTCGCGTCCATCGCCGGAGCGGAACCCGCGGCCCGCGTCGTCACCGAGGGCGGCGCCGTGCTCGGCCCGCAGCTCCACCTGTACCGCGTCGACCACGACCGCATGGACGCCGGCTTCCTGGCCGGATGCCTGCGCTTCGCCGGGCCCGCGCGCACCGCCTCCGGCGGCGCCAGCCGGGTCGACGCGCGCCGCCTGCGCGTCCCCCGGCTGTCCCTGGACGAGCAGCGGGAGTACGGCAGGACCTTCCGTGAGCTGACCGCGCTGGAGGACCGGCTGCGCGAGACGGCCGCGCTGGGCGAGAGCCTCGTGCGGCTAGGCTTTGACGGCCTGGCCTGCGGCCGTCTGCGGCCCCTCGCCTGACGGTGTATTTTTCCCGATGGATCCGCAGGGAGGGGCCAATGGTCATAGGCGACCGCTACGTGCTGGACGACCTGCCCCTCGGTCAGGGCGGCATGGGAGCGGTCTACGGCGGCCACGACACCCATCTCGACCGCAAGGTCGCCGTCAAGTTCCTGCGCTTCCCCGGCGGGCACGACGAGGAGCTCGCCAAGCGCTTCATGCGCGAGGCCCGCATCCTGGCCCGCCTGGAGCACGCCGGGGCGCCGGTGCTGTACGACTTCGGCACCTACGAGCAGCGGCTGTTCCAGGTGATGCAGTTCATCGAGGGCGTCACCGTGGCCGACCTCGTCAGCGAGCACGGGCCGCTGCCGGTCCCCTGGGCCGCGGCGATCACGGCGCAGGCGTGCGCGGTGCTGTCGGCGGCGCACGCGCTGTCCATCTGCCACCGCGACCTCAAGCCGACCAACCTGATGCTCTGCCCGGACGGCAGCGTCAAGGTGCTCGACTTCGGCCTCGCCATGCTGCGTGAGGCGGACGTGGCGCAGTTCACCCGCGCCGGGCAGATCATCGGCACCCCGGCGTACATGTCGCCGGAGCAGATCCAGCGCGGCGTGGCCGAGCCGCGCAGCGACCTGTACGCCCTCGGGTGCGTGCTGCACGAGATGCTGACCGGTCGGCGCCTGTTCTCCGGGCCCACCGAGTACGCCGTGTTCGAGAAGCAGGTCAACGAGCGGCCCGAGCCGGTGCCCGGCGTGTCCGGCGAGCTGAACACCCTGCTGTCCGGCCTGCTGGAGAAGGACCCCGGCGACCGCCCCGCCGACGCCGCCGCCCTGTTCGAGCGCCTCCAGCCGTTCGCGGTGGACCTCCCCATGCTGCCGGGCTTCCTCACCCCGCCCTCGACGCCGAGCCCGGGGCGCATGTACGCCCGCATCGTGGGCCGCGTCCTGCCCTGACCCCCGCCGTCAGCGCGTGCCCTCGGGGGTGCGGCGCAGCGCGCGTCCGGGCAGGGCCCCGGTATGGCGGCCCTCGGCGATGACGGCCACGCCGCCGACGAAGACGTACGGGATGCCGGTGGGCGTGCGGCACGGGTCGTCGTAGGTCGCGGTGTCGCCGACGGTGCGCGGGTCGAACAGCACCAGGTCGGCGTGGTACCCGGTGCGGATCAGCCCTCGGTCCGTCAGCCGCAGGCGGCGGGCGGCGCGGCCGGTCAGGTGGGCGACGCACTCCTCCAAGCCGAGCACCCCCTCCTCGCGCACGTAGCGGCCGAGGTAGCGCGGGAAGGTGCCCCACGAGCGCGGGTGCGGCTTGGCCGCCGCGAGCAGGCCGTCGCTGCCGCCGGTGTGCGCCGGGTGCTTCATGATCGCCCGGACGTTCTCCTCGTTGCCGATGAACCACACGCTCGCGGTGCCGAGCCCGTCGTCGATGAGCTGCTCGCGGAACACCTCGAACGGCGCGCGTCCCGAGGCGGTGGCCAGCTCGGCGATGGTGCGGCCCACCCGGCCCGCGAGCGCGGGCGAGCGGGTGCCGGAGATCCGGATCGTGTCCCACGAGACCGGGACGCCGTGGCAGCCGTCCGACCCCTCCACCTCCAGCACGTGGCGGATGCGCCCGGCCGCCGCGGGGTCGCGCAGCCGGGCCAGGATGCGGTCCGGGCCGCCCTCGCAGGCCCAGCTCGGCAGCAGGGCGGACAACATGGTCGCGGCGGGCAGGTAGGGATAGGTGTCCAGCGTGATGTCGCCGCCGCGCGCCAGCGCCTTGTCCAGCAGGGCCAGCAGCTCGCCCGCCCGGCCGGCGTTGGCCGGGAAGTTCAGCGTGGCGTGCGCCAGGTGCAGCGGGCAGCCCGCCGCGGCGGACACCTCGATCATCTCGGCGTACGCCTCCAGCGCGCCCGCGCCGTAGGAACGGTGGTGCGGCGAGTAGTAGCCGCCGTTCTCCGCGACGACCCGGCACAGCTCCACCAGTTCCCCGGTGTCCGCGTACATGCCCGGGGTGTAGGTCAGGCCGCTGGACATGCCGACCGCGCCCTCGGCCATGCCCTGCGCCACCAGCGCCTTCATCATGGCCAGCTCGTCCTCGCTCGGCGGGCGGGCGTCCCAGCCCATGGCGAGCATGCGGACCGAGCCCTGCGGCACCAGGTAGCAGGCGTTGATCCCCATGCCGCCGCGGTCCAGCCGGTCGAGGTAGCCCCCCACCGACCGCCAGTCCCAGTCGAAGCCCTCCGGGTCGCCGTTCCATCCGGCGAGGTGCTGCCTGAGCTGTTCCAGGGTGGTGTCGTCCACCGGCGCGTACGACAGGCCGTCCTGCCCGAGCACCTCGCAGGTGACGCCCTGCGCGACCTTGGCCAGGTGGTCGGGCGCGGTGAGCAGGGCGAGGTCGGAGTGGGCGTGCATGTCCACGAAACCGGGGGCGAGCACCAGCCCGTCGGCGTCGACGACCCGCCGGCGCCCGCCCGCCGACTCGGGGACGCCGCCCCGGCCGATCGCGCTGATCCGCCCGTCCTCCACGCCGACGTCCGCCCGGTACGCCGGGCCACCCGTGCCGTCCACCACGGTGGCGCCGCGCAGCACCAGACCGGCGGTCACGATCGCACCGCCCGGCCGCGCCGTGCCGCTCCCGTGCCCCTGGTGTCCCTCATGCACATCGCCGCCCTTCCGCCGTGCCCTCCTTCCGCATGAAAGCACGGCCGCGCGCCCCGGGTCAGGGCCCGCGGCGGCGGGCCGGGCCCTCGTTTGCCGGGATCTCTCGGGGTATGGGGCCAGGGAGCAGCGGAAACGCCGAGGAGGACGACGTGACGACCTTCGGATATTTCCTTTCCAGTGAGGAGCACGGCCCGAAGGAGCTGGTGCGGCAGGCCAAGCTGGCCGAGCGCGCCGGGTTCGAGGCGCTGTGGATCTCCGACCACTACCACCCGTGGCTGGACGAGCAGGGGCAGAGCCCGTTCGTCTGGTCGGTGATCGGCGCCATCGCCGAGGCCACGTCTCTGCCGATCACCACGGCCGTGACGTGCCCGCTGGTGCGCATTCATCCGGCGGTCGTCGCCCAGGCCGCGGCAACCAGCGCCGCGCTCACCGGCGGCCGGTTCCGGCTCGGCGTGGGGACCGGCGAGGCGCTCAACGAGCACATCGTCGACTCGCGCTGGCCTCCCACCGCCGAGCGGCTGGAGATGCTGGAGGAGGCCGTCGAGGTGATGCGCGAGCTGTGGTCGGGCAAACTGGTCACCCACCGCGGCCCGCACTACCAGGTGGACACCGCCCGGCTCTACACCCTGCCCGACGAGCCGCCGCCGGTGTACATGTCCGGCTTCGGGGAGAAGTCGGTGCAGCTGGCTGGGCGGATCGCCGACGGGTACATCACCACCGGCCCGGCGGCCGAGCTGGTCGAGCTCTTCCACGCCTCCGGCGGGAAGGGCAAGCCGGTGCAGGGCGGGCTCAAGGCCTGCTACGCCGCGGACGCCGCGCAGGCCCGCGAGACCGTGCACCGCTTGTGGCCCACCCAGGGGATCAAGGGCGAGGCGTCCCAGCTCCTGCCGCTGCCCCGCCACTTCGAGCAGCTCGCCGAGCTGGTGACCGAACAGGACGCGACCGCCGCCACGCCGTGCGGCCCCGATCCCGACGTCCACATCGAGGCGATCAAGCCGTACCTCGACGCGGGCTTCGACGAGGTGTACATCAGCCAGATCGGCGGGGAGCAGGACGCGTTCTTCGAGTTCTACTCCTCCAAGGTGCTGCCGAGGCTCCGGTAAACCGCGGCTCTGCTTTACGGGATCCTGTCAAGGAAGGGGACTCGCCTTTCCACGTGCCACGTCATGCGCCTGCGGGCTGGCAGTCCACGATCTTGGCGGTTGACCTCCACCGCCGACTTTTCTCTAGAATAATAGTCAAGTAAAGCGGACATGGTATGACATACCATCCCGAAGTAAGCACATCTTTGATCTCAGATGGCTTCGCAACTCCAAAACCCCGCGTAACCTGTATATGCTTTTCCCAGAACAATCCAGCGACCGGGCAAAAAGCGCCAAGCTCCCGGAAATCAAAAGCTCTTCGGCCTGACGGCCCGGCCCCTCACCGGAACCCCCGGCGAGCCCGAGCCCCCGGGCCGAAGACGGGCGTGTGCGCTCGGCGGTGGTGCGGACCGCCGACGCACGCGTCCCGCCCGCCCCTGGCACCGTACCTGCGTCGGCCCTGCCGGCGGGGTGGACCAAACCGCGTTCCTCGTAGTAGCGCGACGCCGACGTGTTCATACCGAGGCGCCGGGTGGCTTCACCGATGGAAATCAGCTCCGTGCGCCCATTTGACGTCAGGTCTGAAGCGCTTGTTGACTTCAAGGCGGCTTGAAGAGCTTGACTTACCATATGGAACCGACATCCTGGGTCACCGAAGGCACGATCTCCTCCCCTTTCGCCCGGCCGTCGGGGCTGCTCGGGCGTCTCGCCGGGTGGGCCATGGTGCGCACCAACCGGCGCCAGGAAGAGCTGCTGCCCCTGATCGGCCTGCGGCCCGGCGAGCACGTCCTCGAAGTGGGACACGGGCCGGGCGCGCTGCTCCGCTTGCTGACCGACTCCCCCGCCGAGCGCGTGTACGGCGTGGACCCCTCCCCCGAGATGCGCGCCCAGGCGTCCCGCCGTACCCGGGGCCGCGCGGAGATCCGTGAGGGCTCCGCGCAGCACACCGGCTACCCCGGCAGCCGTTTCGACTGTGTGATCTCGGTGAACAACGTGGCGCTGTGGCCGGACCTCTCGGGGTGCGTACACGAGCTGTCCAGGATCCTGCGCCCCGGTGGCCGCCTGGCCGTCGCGTGGCACGGCGGCACCACCCTTCCGGCCGCCGCCCGCCGTCTGATCCTGTCCGAGGACAAGCTGGCCCTCATCGAGGCCGCCCTGCGCGAGAGGTTCCCCGAGGTGCGGCGCCACGAGCTGTCCACGCTCACGGCGTTCGTCGCCCGCGCGGGAGAATGACACTGGCCGGATCATCGCACCATTACGAGAGCGGCGCTCTTGACAGTCCGCCGCCTTCCGGTGTTTGCTGCTCTCGATAGAGAGCACTGCTCACACTCGGAGGGTCTGTCATGTCCGTCACCCGTTCCGGCGCCGCCGCCCTGGCCGCCGGAGGCGTCCTGTTCCTGCTGTACCAGACGGTGCGGCCCTACACCGGCGAGACCGGGATGCGGGGCGCCGCGACCATGGCGTCCTCGGCGTGGGTGGCCTCGCACACGCTGGCCATGCTCGCGTTCGTCCTGGTGACGCTGGGGATGGTCGCGGTGCACGGCGTCCTGCGGGGGCGGGTGTCGGGCACGGCCGCCGTGCTGACCGGGGTGGGCGCGGGGCTGGTGCTGCCCTACTACGGCGGGGAGGCGTTCGGGCTCCACGCCATCGCCGCCCGAGCCCTGCGCGACGGTGACCCGAGTCTCATGACCCTGGTCGACGACTTCCGCTACGGCCCGGTGGCGATCACGATGTTCGGCGCCGGCCTCGTGCTTCTGGGCGCCGGCGCCGTGCTGGCGGCGATCGCAGCCCGCCGCTCCGGCGTCCTGCCAGCCTGGAGCATGATCCCCCTGGCCGCCGCGTCCGTCCTGCTGATCCCGCAGTTCTACGGCCCGCCCGCCCTACGCGTCGCCCACGGCGTGCTGCTCGCCGCCGGCGCCGCGTGGGCGGCCTGGCACCTGTTCGACGCCCGTCCTGCCGCTCGCTCAGCGCGGCTCGGACATGACGGCGTACGCGCGGTAGTTGGCTGAGCCGGGCCCGGCGGCACGGTTCTTCAGGATGGCGGGGGCGGGGAGGGCGGCGGTGGACGCCGGGGAATCGGCCGGCGCGGGCAGGCCGGGGCCGCCGCTCGGCGACCGCTCCAGCAGGGCCCGCTTGATCTCGGCGCAGAACTCGGGGAGATCGCCGGGCAGGCGGGAGGTGATGACGTTGCCGTCGCGGACCACCGGCTGGTCCACGTACTTCGCGCCCGCGTTGATGACGTCGTCCTTGATGACGGGGACGCACGTCGCCTGGCGGCCGGAGATGATCCCGGCGCTGGCGAGCAGCCATCCCGCGTGGCAGATGGCCGCCACGATGACGCCGAGCTCGTCGGCCTTGCGCACCAGGTCGACGATGCGCGGGTCGCGGCGCAGGTACTCGGGCGAGAAGCCGCCCGGCACGATGATCGCGTCGAACTGGCCCGCCTCCACCTCGGAGACGGACAGGTCGGCGCGGGCCGGGTAGCCGAGCTTGCTCGCGTACACCTGGTCGGTGGCGGGGGCGACGACGCGGACGTCGGCGCCCTCCTCACGGAACCGCAGCACGGGGTACCACAGTTCCAGCTCCTGGTACTGGTTCTCCGCCAGCACGGCGATGGTCGCCTCGGCCAGCTCCACTGGCTCCTCCTTGCGTGGGTCGTTGAGACGGCGGGTCAGGCGGGGATGGCGAGGATGCGGCGGGGGTTGTCGATCAGCATCCTGCTCACCTGCTCGTCGGTGAGGCCCTTCTTTTTGAGCCGGGGGATGAAGCTGGTGAACATGTAACCGATGTCGACCTTCTCGTTGGCGAGCTGCGGGTCGGACTCGGTCACGTCCGAGCGGGGGTTGAAGAACCAGCGGTCGTAGGACAGCACGAGCTGGTCGCCGTAGCCGTCCTCGACCAGGCCGACCAGCGCGTCGGCCATCATCTCGTCCAGCTCCTCGGCGGTGTCGACCCGCCACGGGATGCCGATGTGGTCGAGCTGCAGGTTGGCGCCGCGGCGGCAGATGTCGCGCAGCTGGACCGGGTCGGGGTTGACGAAGGCGTGCCCGATGATCACGCGGGACGGGTCGGCGCCTTCCTCCTCCAGGATGTCCAGCTGCTCGATGCCGGGGTTGGTGACGTCGTAGTCCATGGGGTCGGTGTGCGTGTTGACCGCGCAGCCCACCCGGGCCGAGGCGCGGCCGGCGGCGCGGATCACCCGGTCCTCGTAGTAGTGGATGCGGCGGCCGTTCGGCCCGATGGGGCTGGGCTTGGGCTCGACGCTCTCCTGGCCGGTGGCGATCTTGATGACGCCGGCCTTGTACGGGGTCTGCTGCCAGGCGAACACCATGCCCTCGGTGAGGTCCCGGACGAAGAAGTCGGTCAGCTCCTCGACGGTCTGCCGCCGCCAGTAGTACGGGATGCCCATGCGCTCGGGGAAGAAGCCGGTGATGGCGATGACGTTCATGCCGGTGCGCCGGGCGACGTCCGCCATGAGCTGGGGGTGGCGGCCCACCTCCGGCGGGGTCATGTCGACCATGGTGCCGTAGCCGAACTCGCTCATCCCGCGGCTGACCTGGGCGCTGATCATGTCGATGGTGGCGTCGTAGTCGAGCACGGTCCTGTGGTCGGTCTCGGCGCCCGGGTAGCCGTACAGCAGGTGCTCGTGGGTGAGGATCATGCCGGACCGCTCGGCCGGCACGTCGCCGAGCACGGTGCGCAGGATGGTCATTTCTTGCCTCGTTCCTCGGTGGCTCAGTCGGTCGAGAGTGCGCCGCGCAGCCGCCCGAAGAGGCCGGACAGGCCGTCGGCGTCCGGCGCGGTCAGCACCCGGTCGTCGTCCGGGAGGGTGCCCGCCGCGAGGGCGGCGCCGGTGCCGGTGGCCGCGACGAGGGCGCCCGCGGCGTGGGCGCGGCGCAGCAGGTCCAGCTGCGCGCCGGAGGCGGCGGGCTCCGCGCCGGTCACGCCGGGGACCACGACGACGTCCACCTCGGCGGGATCGAGGGCGGCGACGTCGGTGTCCGCGACGACCGGGTAGCCGAGGAAGCTCTCGGCCGCGCCGCTCTCGGGCCCGACGATGCGGACGGTGGCGCCCTCCTCGCGCCCGCGCAGCACCGGATACCAGAACTCCAGTTCCTGGTAGCCGGGGTAGGTCAGTGCGACGATCTGCCTGCCCTGCAGTGACATTTCGACGTTCCCCTCTCGGCGCCGGACGATCAGGCTCCGGTCACGTCAGGCTTCCTGGTTGTCAGACAGCGTAAGGGCCATCTACCGCGACGACAACACCTCTCGTGGGGAAGTCTGTGCTTGACTGTCGGCTTTGTGGTCTGCAACCCTCACACCTGTCAGGCAACCTGGATTCCTGACCACTGAACCGTGGAGGGTGATCACGGAATGGCCAGCACGGCGCGACCCGGCTTTCCCATCGTCCAGGTGGACGGCCCGCCCCGGCGTCGCGGGGAGCAGTACGGTGCGCTGGCCCGGATGCGCATCCGGCACGCCATCGACGGGTACGCGGCCACGTTCGCGCACTACGCGGGCTGGGACTGGGACACCGTGCGCCGCCGCGCCGACCGGTTCGCCCCGATCATCGGGGACTTCTCCCCCGCCTCGCTGGCCGAGATCCACGGCATCGCGGACGGCGCCGGGGTGGAACCCGCCGACGTGCTCGCCCTCAACACCCGCAGCGAGATCATGTTCGCGGCCCGCGACGGCTCACCCCGCCCGCTGCCCGCCGGGGAGTGCACGTCGTTCGCCGTGCTGCCCGAGGCCGCGGCCACCGGCGGCCTGGTGATGGGACAGAACTGGGACTGGCTCGGGCACGCCCGACGCACCGCCGTGCTGCTGCGGGTGCGTCGCGACGACGGCCCCGGCTTCGTGACGCTGGTCGAGGCCGGGCTGCTGGCCAAGGTCGGCATGAACGAGGACGGCGTCGGCCTCTGCACCAACACCCTGATCGGCGACGGCGACGAGGGACGGCTCGGCGTGCCGTACCACCTGCTGCTGCGCTCGGTGCTGGACAGCTCGTCGGGCGCCGAGGCCGCCGCGCGCGTCGCCGGGGCCGACCGGGCCGGCTCGGCCAACTACCTGATCGGCGACACCACCGGCTTCGTGCGCGACCTGGAGACCACCCCGACCCGCGGCGCCGCCCGGGTCGGCGAGATCGCCCCCACCGGCGGCGTGCTCGCGCACGCCAACCACTTCCTGTCCCCCGGCCTCACCGGCCAGGACGTCTACCTGCGCGGCAAGCCGCACAGCCTGGTACGCCAGCGCAACATCACCGGCGGCCTGGCCGCCCTCGGCCGCCCCGACGTCCCCGGCCTCCAGGCGACCCTGGCCGACCACCGCGACGCACCCGACTCGGTCTGCCAGCACCCCCGGGAGAGCACCCACCCCATCGAGCGCACCGAGACCATCGCCGGCGTGGTCATGGAGGTCGACCGCGGCGTCATGCACCTGGCCGCCGGGCCGCCCTGCACGGCACCGTGGCACACGCTCAAGCCGTAGTTCACCCGTCGGCCGGGCAGGGGAAGACGGCGCGCGGCGTGCCCCAGGTGGTCGCGGCAGGCTGGTCGGCGAGGTTCCCGCAGGCCAGCCGGACGACCAGGACGCCGCCCGGCTGGTCCTCCACCACGTAGACGGCCTTGCCGGGCGGGGACCTGTGGTCGTTGTCCAGCGTGAGCACGCCCGTGGCGCCGGGAAGCTCGTTGATCACCCGGGGGTTGGCGAGTTGCGTGTAGACCTCGTTTGACCCGAAACGCCCGTCGGTGTCCAGCGAGTCGGCCGCGTTCACCGCCGTGGAGACCACGTTGAACGCGTCGTAGCCGCCCGCGGCCTCCAGGTGCGGCGCCTTGTCGCCGAACACGCCGTGGAACTCGGAGATGAACTGCCGGAAACCGCCACCGCCGCCACCGGCGACGGCGTTGGGGTCGTTGAACAGGACAAGGAACAGCCGCAGGAAGGGATAGTCGTCCATCCGCTCGGGGTGTTCGAGGAAACGTGTCGACGTGCTCTCGGACAGGACCGCGATCTGGCCGCCCCGCACGCAGCGGACGTCCTTGCGCATCCCGTCGAACAGATCGGCCATCACCGCCGAGCGGGCGGCGTAGACCACGAAGCCGCCCGACTGGCGGACCTTCTCGCAGACCCGCCTGGCGACGTCGACGGTCCTGGTGCCGAGCCTCGGCCCCTCCCGGTACTCGATGGGCTCGACCCGCCCGGCCTTGTAGCGCTCCCGGAACTTCTCCTTCAGGTCGTCGCTGAAGAAGTCGTCGTCGGGGTCGAACACCACCACGGCGGTACGGCCCCGGCCGCCGGGATCGGGCCCGGTGCGGGAGCGCAGGTCGGGTGACCTGGCGGCGAAGGCGGCCATCATGCCGGCGATCCGGGAGTTCGGCGGGCTCACCTGGAAGTAGCGGGCCGGCGCGTCGCCGTCGGACATCCGGCTGCCGGTCACCCCCGCCGCCACCACGGGGATCTCCGCGGCGCTGAGCGCCTGGGCCGCCGCGAGGGACTCCGGCCTGCTCTGGGTGAGGCCGATGACGGCGGCGACGCCGTCCTCCTCGGCCCGGTCGATGATCTGCTGGGTGACGTTGGGGCCGGCGACCCCGTAGGCGAACTTCTCCCCGGTGTTGGCGATCAGCAGGCGGAGCGGCATGCGGTGCGTGCCCTCCTGGCCTTCGTCGCTGTTCAGCCTGGTCTGGGCGGTGATGGCCCCGCGGAGCAGGGCCAGCCCGTTCGGCTTGCTGGTGCCCGACCGGTCCTTGACGCTCAGCGGTGCGAGGAACACGACGGTCCTGTGCACCTTGCCCTCGATCTTGCCGTTCTGCTCGGCGACCATCTTCTGCAGGGCGCGCAGTTCGTCCACGCCCGTACCGGTGACGCCGTCCAGGCATTTCACGTCGTCGATGATCCCGACGATCTCCCCGTCCGGCGCCTCGACGCACGACGGCCTGAAGGAGGGGCCGAAGAACTGGAACCCCAGCCACGCGGGCAGTGCCAGGAGGAGCACCGTCAGGAACGGCCAGACCACGTCCATGCCGGTCGTGGACCGCACCGGGACCGTGACCCGCCGCTCCAGCGTCTGACGGGCCACCCCGTCGTCGTCCTTCGCGGGCAGCGGCGCGACGTACACGCCTTCCGCGGTGAGGTCGCCCGGCGCCCGGTGGTACAGGTCGTGCACCCGGTCGGCCAGGTCGGTCGGACGCTCGGCCTCCGGATCGGCGGCGACGGCCACGCGGACGGCGTAGGACGGCGGCTCGCCGGTGAGCGCCCCGAGCACCAGCAGCGGGCCGTGGACCTTGGTGAGGGCCAGGTCGGCGTACAGGTCGAGCAGCCGGCGAGTGGGAGTGCCCGCCTCGCCGACCGCGCGCAGCAGCAACACGAACGGCCAGCGCCGCCGCGGCCGCCGGTACCACACCAGAGTGGGCCGCGCGGCCCGGCGCAGGTCGTGCAGCAGCGCGGCGAGCAGCATGCGCGGCGGCAGGTCCGGGTCGCGGTCCCGGGCCCGGCCGTTCTTGGCCACGTCGAGCGCGGTGCCGAGATGGTCGCGGCCGGAGACGTCGAGCTGCCCGCCGGTCCATCGCAGACCCCACGCGCGCAGCCAGAGGCCGTACGCCCCGCGCGGCAGGAGCATGGTGATCGCCCGGAGGAGCAGCTGCCCCCATCCGCCGGTGAGCCCCTCTCCCACGCCGGTCGCCACCTCCTTGAACGCGGGGATCCAGGACCGGCGCTCGCACAGGTCCTTGTACAGGTCGTCGCGCAGCTTCCGGAACTGCACCTTCCGGTCCTCGCCGGGCGTGGCGGGGAAGCCGAGGATCACGCGGCAGGCCCGGTACCTCGGCAAAGTGAGCGGCCCGCTGCGCGGGGGCATCCGGCTCTGCAGCGTGGTGGCGACGTGCTCGATCAGGGCGATCCGCGGGTCGGGTCCGCCCGCGTCCTCGTCGTCGACCATCACGTGCGGCACCAGCCACGTGCTGTTGCGCCGCGCGGGGCCGATGAGCCGTCCGGCGTAGTACTCGATCAGGCGTGTCGCGCCGGCCGTCCCGCGCTCGAACAGGAGCGCCGGCAGCCGCCGGTCCCGGCGCACGAGCCAGAACCGGCGCTCGCGGGGCCGCCTGGCGACCACCGCGTCGATCTCCCCGACGAGATAGTGAAAGCCCCGGGGAGGCACGACGTCCTCTAATCCCCTGGCCCCGACGACACCCCCACCGAGCATTGCGCACCCCACCCCCGTCGCGGCCGGACGGCCGGCGACTCACCGCGCGGAAATCGTCAATGATCGGAACAGATGCTTTCCCCGCCCCTGCTCCGCCCCCGGGCGACTATAGCGATCAATAACCTGATTTGTTCGACATATGACCGCGATGACCTCGGATTACTCACCGTGAGTATTCGCATGGTGTCACTAATCAGGACACAAGATCGGGCCGTCTCGCGAAGATTCTTTTCGGGTGGCCGGTAACAACGTGGAACCCCGGACCATTTCCCGGTGTTAGAAGAAGACGCCCGGGACGAAGGGGGTGGGCGGTGGCGGACGACGAGGCGCGCCGGTTCACCAGCATGTACGACGAGTGCCGCCAACGCGTGTGGGCCTACGTGGTCAGCCGCGCGGGGCGGCAGATCGCGGACGAGGTGGTGAGCGAGACGTTCGCGATCGCCTGGCGGCGGTTGGACGACGTACCCGAGCCGGCACTGCCCTGGCTGCTCGGCACCGCACGCAACGTGCTGCGCGACACCATCAGGTCCGAGGCCCGGCGGGAGGCGCTGCGGGCCGAGCTGCGGTCGTGGACCGAGGGGGACGTCGCCGAGCAGGTGACCGAACGGCTCGGCGTGCTGGCCGCGCTGGCCGAGCTGCCTGAGGAGGACAGGGAGATCCTGATCCTCGTCGCCTGGCAGGGCCTGTCCCCCCGCGACGCGGCCCACGTCGTCGGCTGCTCGCCCGCGACCTTCCGTGTCCGGCTGCACCGGGCCCGCAGAAGGCTCGCGCAGCGCATGGAGACCGTCACCGTCGTCCCCGCCCGGGTGCGCAATCTCAGTGAGGAGTGGTCATGAACCCCATGGACCGGCTACGGGACGCCCGCCCGGCACACCTGGGCGACACCGCGATCGACGAACGGACCAGGGACGCCGAGCTGTCGTACGCCATGGCGCAGGCGCGCCCGGTGAAGACGCGGCGCGGCTGGGTGCGGCCGGTGTGGAGCCTCGGCCTGACCGGGGCCGCGGCCGCGATCACCGCGGTGGCCGTCACCCTGTCGGGCACCGCTCACACGCCCGGCACCGTCGCGGCCGGGCAGCCGCCGAGCGCGTCGGGCGCGCCGGCCGCCGCGACACCGCAGATCGAGCTGTCCGCGTCCGCCATCCTGCTGGCCGCCGCCGAGCAGGCCGACCGGCAGCCGGACGAGATGCGGGCGTACTGGCACACGGTCACCGTGACCAGGAGCCTGAGCAGCGCCGGCGGCTACAACGTCCTCGATCAGGGCCGCGGCGAGAGCTGGACGCCGTCCGCGCTCGGCGGGGAGACGTGGAGCCGCTCGCAGTCCCTCGGTGCGCGGCCCGCGACCCCGGCGGACGAAGAGGCCTGGCGGGCGGCGGGCTCCCCCGAGGAGATCCACGTCAAGGTGCCGGGCAAGAGGGGCGAGCTGATCGTGCCGACCAAGCCCGGACGGGTCCGTGTCGAGCACAGTCCCCTGTTCGAGGGGGACAAGGTGTTCTGGCTGGGGCGCAACGTCACCATGAAGGAGCTGCGCGACCTGCCGTCCGACCCGGCCAGGCTCAAGGCGTGGCTGCTGCGCGCGTACGGTGGGCACGGCACCGAGGGCGACACCCCGATGTCCTCGGACGAGTGGCTGTTCACGGTGGCGTCCGGCCTGATCACCGACATGCCGGTGACCGCCAAGACCCGGGGCGCGGCGTTCCGGATGCTGGCCAAGCTCAAGACCATCACGGTCGTCCCCGGCGTCGTCGACGCCGAGGGCCGTACCGGCACGGCGGTCGCCATCGAGCAGGCGAGCAAGGTCAAGGCGACCGACAAGACCGGCGGCGTGCTGCAGTCCCGCCTGATCTTCGACGAGTCCACCGGCCAGGCCCTCGGCACCGACAGCGTGGTGGTCCGTCCCGGCGGCTACCAGGCGGAGCTGGCTCCCGGCACCATCTGGCACTCCAGCACCGTCCTCAGCGCCGAGTGGACCGACACCAAGCCCTCGTCCTGACCCACCCTCCGCACGGTCCCGGCCCCTCAGGGGCCGGGACCCTGTTATTTCCGGCCAGGCGGCGAAACTTTCGCGGGACCTTCGGACTATTCTGGCAGGTCAACGCAGCTTAAACGGTTCCGAATCTCGAAACGTTTCTTGAATTCGTTGACATGTTTCAAAGACGTTTCGCAGAATGATCCCCGGTGGAGCCAAACGTCCCCAGCTCGACCGTCACCGGAGGATGCAACCATGGCCGATAGCGCCACCCCACCCCCCCGATCCCCCCGATTCCGGTCGGCCCTCCGGAGCGCGCTCGTCGCCGGTGTGGTCGCCGTCCTCGGCGCAGGAGGCGTCACATTGTCCCTATCAACACCGGCGGGCGCCGCCGACTGCAGCGCCGGCTACGTCGGACTCACCTACGACGACGGCCCCTTCAGCGGCGCCACCACCAGCCTGCTGAGCGCGCTTCAGCAGAACGGTCTGCGCGCCACGATGTTCAACATCGGGCAGAACGCGCAGAACAACCAGGCGCTGGTCCGGGCGCAGGTGGACGCCGGCATGTGGGTCGGCAACCACAGCTACACCCACCCGCACATGACCTCGATGAGCACCTCGCAGATGCAGTCGGAGGTCCAGCGGACCCAGCAGGCCATCCAGCAGGCCACCGGGACCGCGCCGAGGCTCTTCCGGCCGCCGTACGGCGAGACCAACGCCACGCTGCGGTCGGTCGAGCAGCAGATGGGGCTCACCGAGGTCCTCTGGGACGTCGACTCCCAGGACTGGAACGGCGCCAGCACGGCCGCGATCGTCTCGGCCGCCGGGCGGCTGACCAACGGTCAGGTCATCCTGATGCACGACAACATCGCCAACACCCGTGCAGCCATCCCGCAGATCGCCGCCAACCTCCGCAGCCGCAACCTGTGCCCCGGCATGATCTCCACCAGCACGGGCCGCGCGGTCGCCCCCACCGGCGGCGGCACCCCGACCGTCACGCCGACGGTGACGCCGACCGTGACCCCCACCTCCGGCGGCACCACGTTCCGCCTGCGTAACGAGGCGGCGGGCCGGTGTGTGGACTCGCCCAACAGCGGCACCGCCAACGGCACCCAGCTGCAGGTCTACGACTGCCACACCAATGCGAACCAGAGGTTCACCTACACCTCCGCCAGCCAGCTGCAGCTCCTCGGCAAGTGCGTGGACTCCCCGACCAACGCCGGCTCCGGCACCCGGGTCCAGCTCTACGACTGCCACACCAACGCCAACCAGCGCTGGACCTTCAACTCCAACGGCACCGTCACCACCCCGGCCAACAACCTGTGCCTGAACGCCGCCGGCACCGGCAACGGATCCGGCGTCACCGTCGCCACCTGCAACGGCTCGGCCAACCAGAGGTGGACCCGAGCCTGACAGGCTCCGGCCGGCTCCGCCGAACCCGCGGAGCCGGCCCACGAGAACTCCGGGGGGTGAGGCGATTGGAGGGATCGCCCCACCCCTCGGCCCGTCCCCGCATCCGCCCGGCGTCCCAGGTCCCGGGTGGATGCGGCCTGCGGGGGCCGGTTCCGCGGCCCCGGGATCTGTCGGTGGGCCATCCGCTGGCACCGTCCTACTCACCGACACCTGAGAGATGTCCGACTGGGAGCCGCACCGCCACCTCTCCCGCGCCGCCACCTCTCCCACACCGCCGCCTCTCCCACACGGCCACCTCTCCCACACCGCCGCCTCTCCCGCACCGCCGCCTCTCCCGCGCCAGCGGCGCCACCGCATCGGTCCACATCGGCGTCAACGAGGACGGCTTCTCCTATTTCGCCGACGGCACCCTGCTAACCGACTTCGAAGCCGCCTTCCCCGGCCCCCACAACCGAGGAAGCCGTAGTGGGATAATTGCGTTTCCAACGGGCAAGACAGGTTGAGGTTTCCCGGCGGACAAGTTCACGCCCCTACAGGTCATGGCGACCCGCGCCGTCATCCTGCCGGACCGCTCCTGGCCGGCGACGGGGGTGGGACGTCGAGCATGGCGAGGTCCTGGGCCGTGCGGTCAGGGTTTCGGCGAGCTGGGAGCGGCTGCTCGTACGGCGGTGAGGTCGCCGCTCAGGGCGAGGGTCTGGCTCCACATCACGGCGCGGCCGTGTTCAAGCAGTTCCAGTGCTTGTCACGGATGGGTGGCGGCGGCGTGACCGGCGAGCAGCGACTCACGGTCGGTACGGTGCGCGCCGCGCCACGCGAGCCTCGGCAGCTGACGCACGGCCCCGGCGTACGCGTGCGTTCGGCGTCCCCGATCCCCTGCGCCCGGTCAGCGCCGCGGCGCCGAGAGCGGCGAGCCCGTCCGCCAGCCCGGGATCGTCACCGCCGGCGTCGTCCTGGAACGCCCGCGCCTGGAGGGGGCGGATCTCGTCGGGTACGAGCCCGGGATCCATCCGGGAGAGCGGCTCCAGCAGCAACATGGCCGTGAGCAGGTCGTCCGGTTCGCCCCCGGCGTCGTACCGGACGCAGTACACCACGGCGACAAGGCGCACCACGTCGACCGGGATCTCGCCGGACGTGCCGGGCAGCTCGGCGGCGCGCAGCAGTTCGGCCGTCTCGGCGCGGGTGTCCGGGTCCGTCAGCGGCCCTGGGTCGCCGTCCTGGATGTAGCTCGTCAGCCGGCCGCCCAACGTGGCGAGCAGCGCCGCCACCCGCCCGTCGTCTTCGCCCATGCCTTCAGCGTGCCACCGCCCGGTGCCCCGCCGGACCGCTCGGGGGCCCCCGCACCCCGAGCGGGATCGCCGCGGTCGAGGGCGGGAGCCCTGATGCCGCCGCGGCGTCCGGCGGGCGTTTTCACCGCCACGACCCCGGGCACCGTGGAGTCACAGTGCCCCGGAGTGCCGGGCCGCGGTGGCGGCTCACCAGTCTGGTCGTGATGACGACGTTCATGTTAGCGCTAACAGCCAGGCTCGCCCGCACCGCCCTCCCCCGCCCGCGACCTGCCCCGGCACGCCCGCGGCGACTGGAAAGCCAAACAAAAGCCAAACAAGTTGCTCTATTCAACGAAATCACACCATTTTTGGTCCTGTTGGTAAATCCCGGATCCACCTGCCCGTATAGCGATCACCACAAAAATTCGGTCGGCAATATTGTCACAGCGGAAAGGTCGGCACACACTCATGGACAGGAGGCCTGACCCCGACTAATGGAGGCGCAATGGACAGACCCGTAATCAGAATTCGCGGGCGTAGCAAATCGATGATCCGGCGCCTGTTATCCGCCGCCGTCGCGGTGCTCGCAGTGGCATTCCTCTCGGTACCGTCGGCCACGGCTCTCGCCCTGCCAACGGCGAAGGATTTCGTCTCGCACCTCGACCTGGAATGTTTCAGGACCAGCCAGTACCAGCCGCCGGCCACCACCCTCATGGTGCGCCACCTCAACCCCGTGCTCAGCGGCCTGCCGGTCGAGACGGTCACCCTCGGCCCACGTGAGCAGCTGTGCACCCCGGTGGCCAAGAACAACAACATCCCGCCGGACTCGGTGCTCGAGTTCATCAGGTTCGTCGACGTGGCGTGTTACCGGATCAGCGGGATCGCGGTCAACATGACCCTCGTGCTCCACCAGATCAACCCGCTGCTCACCGACGTACCGCGGCAGCAGGTCGTCATGGGCGTGCCGCAGCAGTTGTGCGTGCCGGTCCTGAAGAACAACCTGCTTCCCCCCGACGAAGTACTGAAGTTCATCTCCCACATCGACCTCAAGTGCTACGCGATCACGCCGAACACCCCGATGAACCGGGCACTGAACCTCCAGCAGCTCAACCGCGTCCTGGCCGGCCCCATCCCGCCGAGGGACGTGCGCGTCACCAACGCGCGCCAGCTGTGCGTACCCGTGCAAAAGCGCGGCGACGAGATCCCGCCCGAGGTGCTGAGGATCCTCCAGTGGATCGACCTGGAGAAGTACGACATCCTCCCCGCCACCGCCAACCCGACCGTGTCGCTGACGCTGCGGCATCTCAACCCGGTACTCAGCCACCTGCCGGGTGAGCAGGCCCTCATCGGCGGCCAGAGCCAGCTCGCCGTACCGGTCGCCAAGAACGGCCAGTTCCCACCGGGCTGACCGTCCGGTCCCACCAGTGAGGCGGAACCCCTCCACCCGGATGGAGGGGTTCCGCGCGCCGATGGAACGCGCCGTTCGCGCGGCCCGGGAGATCTGTACTCCCTGGGCCGAATGGCTGCCGGTCGTCTCCCGACGGGAACGGCCTGCATCGGTCACCTTGATCCTCACAGCACTCGTCCTGGACGGGTGCCCGCGTACTACCGGAGCTCGTGCGAGGACCACAACGCTCCAACGTCCTGGTGCCGCTGTTCGACGCCGATGACCGCCGGATCGAACGGGGAGGGGCGTTCGCGAGCGCCGTGGCCGTGCTGTCGCCGAACTGCTCGACGGCGCGGCGCGACTGACGAGGAACCCTCCGACGGGCGAGGCAACCGGATCCTCGGAACCCCGCTGCGCCGCACGTTCCGGCGCCGGCCGCCCCAGCCGGTTCGGTGGATCCCGCACCTCCTTCCCGCCCTGACCTCGCCGGGCGTGGAGCCGGTCCGGCGCTACGACGTGGCCGGCGAGATCGTCACGGCCTTGGCCCCGAACCGGCGGGCGCCGAAAACTCCGCGGGGCACGGTATTTTGTGATCGAATTCCCCGATGCCTCACGGCGCTTTTCTGCCTGTTGTTATACCGGCGAACCATCGGGCCGAATACTGAACGCGGCAAAAAGCGGTCATCAATATTGTCAGGACCCAGGTGTCGGCACACACTCAGGGAAGGAAGCCGCACCCGGACCGACGGAGGCACTGTGAACAGACCGTTAATGAGAATTAATGGGGGCAGAAAGTCGATTATCCGGCGGCTGTTATCGGCAGCCGTCGCGGTACTCGCCGTGACATTCCTCTGCGTGCCGCCGGCCAGCGCCTTGGTGCTCCCGACGCCGAAGGATTTCACCGCTTGGCTCGACCTTGAGTGTTTCCGGACGAACCCCTACCAGCCGCCGACCACCCAGCTCACGGTGCGGCACATGAACCCCGCGCTCGCCAACCTCCCGACCGAGACGGTCATCCTCGGCCAGCGTGAGCAGCTGTGTGTCCCGGTCGCCAAGAACAACTCCCAGCCGCCAACGCCCGTGCTCGACTTCATAAGGTTCGTCGACCTGGCGTGCTACAAGATCACCGGCATCACGGTGAACCAGATCGTCTTGCTCAGTCACCTCAACCCGCTGCTGCAGACCCTGCCGCGGACCGAGGTATTCATGACCACCCCGCAGCAGCTGTGCGTGCCGGTCATCAAGAACGGAGTGGTCCCGTCCGCCGAGGTGATGTCGCTGGTCTCGCACCTCGACCTCAAGTGCTACGCCGTCACGCCGAACAACCCGCTGAACATCGGGTTGTCCCTGCGCCAGCTCAACCCCGTCCTGGTCCCGATGATCCCCACTCACGGCGTGCAGGTCGGCCCTGCCCGTCAGCTCTGCGTCCCGGTGCAGAAGGCCGGTGACAACATCCCGACCTCCAGCTTCAGCATCCTCAGGTGGGTCGACCTGGAGAAGTTCGACATCGGCACCTCCACCCTTCCCCAGATCACGCTGCAGATCCGGCACATCAACCCCGTCCTCGCCAACCTCCCCCAGGAGCAGGTGACCCTCTTCGGCGCCACCCAGCTCGGCCTCCCGGTCGCCAAGAACAACAACTTCCCGCCTGGCTGATCCCGCACTATGGATCCCCTCCGCCCGACCCGGCGGAGGGGATCCCCCATTTCACGGCCGCTTCGCCCTCCGGTGGCCATGAGCCTCACCCGACGTGACAACCGGGGTCTCCGGCCCCGGAGCGCCGCAACCGTCCGACAGCGAACGGTCGCGAGGGCGCCGTGCGCTCGTCAGGCTTACGGCTTGGTCTGGCTCAGCAGCCACCGGAGGATGGAGTCGTCCTCATAGGTGGGTCCGTAGGCCGCGTGGTAGTCCGGGAGCGCGAACGCCGCGTCCTCGTACTCGGTGTAGTGCAACAGGGTCTCGATCTCTTGGGGTGTCTTGCCCCGGGCGGTGTACCCGTTCTGCAGCAGCGTCCGCGTGTTGCGGGCCAGGCTGATGTTCAGCAGGTGGTCGTGCACGCCGTGGGTGACCCACAGCGGGATCTCCGCGGCGGCGATGGCCGTCGCCTGCTCGGCGTTGACCGCGAAGCCACCGGTCACCAGCCCGCCGGCGAACAGGTCCGGCCGCTTGGCGAACGCGCTCCACAGCAGCTGCGAGCCGTAGGAGACGGTGGTGGCGTAGACCCGCCGCTTGTCGACCGCGAAGTCCTTCACGAACTGGTCCAGCAGCTTGACCAGCAGATCCGCCTCGGCCGGGCCGCCCACGCGCTGGTGCTGCGGAGCGAGCACGATGACATCCTCCGTGCCACCGGTCCACTCCGGCCGCAGCCACGCGGTCGCGGGGATGTCCGCGGCCACCTGCACGAGCAGGTTGTCGCCGTCCCATCCCATGCCGTGGCCGGGCAGCACGACCATCAGCGGGTACTTCTTCGCCGGGTCGTAGTTCTTCGGCAGGTGATAGTGGTACGGCAGCACCATTCCACCGGACAGGTACGAGCCGTACCGGAACTCGTCGACCAGCAGGTTGACCGCCTTCTCCGTCACCTTCCTGGCGGTGTTCGGTGCCGCCTTGGCCAGCACCGGCCCTCTGCCGATCCCGAGGCCGGGCTTGCCGTAGACGTTCTTGCGCTGCACCACCTGGGTGGGCAGGTCAGGGTTCACCTTCACCGTGCACAGGAAGGTCGGGCACTTGGAGACGACCACCGTCCAGCCCGCGTTCTGGTCCGGGTCGAGTTCGACGATGACGTACCGCCCCGGCACCGAACGGTGGTCGGCCCGGACGGTGGCGGCGTTGTTGGTGTACGTGCGGGTGACCTTGCGATCGGTCAGCTTGGGCAGGTCCTCGATGGGGTTGAAGCGGAAGTTGTAGAGGGTGTCCCGCACCGAGAACGTGGAGGTGTCCAGCTCTCGAGAATTGACGGTCTCGCCGTACTCGACCGCGACGGCCGACACCTTCTGACCGTAGGTATAGACCGTCGTGATCGGGGTGATGCTCCGGATCCCCGCGTCCGAGTCACCACCTTCCCCACCGTGCCCGCCGACCGTCATTCCCGCTATCGCCAGCACCAGAGTCGAGGCGAAGGCCACGACCCGTCTGCCAATGTGCACCTGACTTTCCTTCCCGCCATGCGCCGCCGCGCGACACCCCGATCCGGGTGCTCGCGGGCCACCCAGGAGTGGCACAGACGGCTGCTAAACCGATTTAGCACAGCATGATCGCGACCAAAGACCCTGTCAAGCACAGATCCGCAATAAGCGCGAAACATCCAGTTCACCCCAGCGATCGCCATGACCAGCACGCCGGGGGCCGGGCCTGACAGAGGTCCTGGCAAGCACCGCGGGACCACTTTCCTCAAGGCCCGGAACTCCGTTCCGAGGTCAAGTACGCAAGTCAGCTGCCGCGCGGGCCGAACCAGGTGGCGAGCGCCTCCCCGAGCCCGTCCCGGCCGCCCGCCCAGGCCACGTAGCCGTCGGGCCGCACCAGCAGGAAATCCGCGTCACCGGCGGCGGCGCCGGCCCGGGCGACGCGCACCCGATCTCGATGACCCGCCACGGCGAGATCGGCGCCGGCGGGATCGCCCGACCGATCGAGCAGGAGGCCGCGCCCGTCCCTCAACAGCCCGGTGAACGGCCCCTCGTCCTTCGTCCCCCCGAGCTCCCCCGGCGGCACGAAGCGGCCGACCAGCGGGTCCGCCGCGCCCGGCGCGTAGTCGACGTCCGTCCCGTCGGCCATCGCGGCGAAGTGGCGCCCGGCGTCCGGGATCGCCAGCGTCTCCGACATGATCTCCCGCAACGCGTCCACCTGGGGCCCCGGCCGCATCAGCGCGACCTGGGCCCGTGTGTTGCGCAGCACCCTGGCCGCGACCGGATGGCGCTCCGCCGTGTAGGTGTCGAGCAGGCTCTCCGGTGCCCGGCCCGTGACCACGAGGGCCAGCTTCCAGCCCAGGTTGACGGCGTCCTGCAGCCCGAGGTTGAGACCTTGGCCGCCGATGGGAGAGTGCACATGGGCCGCGTCCCCCGCGAGCAGGACCCGCCCCTTGCGGTACGTCTCGGCGTGCCGGGTGTTGTCGCTGTAACGGATACCGGTGTCCATACGGGTGACCACCACGTCGAGCCCGGTCACCCGCCGCAGGCTGCCCTGCAACTCCTCCGCCGTCATCGGCGCGTCCCGCTCGACGGGCCCGCCGTCGAACTCGATGGTGGCGATCTCCCCCGGCACCAGCGACCGGTTCACCAGCCCACCCGGCCCGCGTAACGACGAGGCCACCGCCTCCGGATCCGCGAGCTCGGCCACCGCCGTCCGCCCCGTCATGGTCGGCGGCGTCCCGGCGAACGCGAACCCGGCCCGCCTGCGCACCACACTCCGCCCCCCATCACACCCGACCAGGTACGCCCCCCGGACGCTCTCCCCATCGGCGAGCGTGGCCACCACCCCGGCCTCCCCCTGCTCAACGTCGACCACCGCGCACCCCTGCCGGACCGTCACCCCGAGCTCCGCCGCGCGCTCCGCCAGCACACTCTCCAGCATGTGCTGCTTGAGCAGGAGGTACTCGGCGCCCCCCTCCTCGTCGAACAGCGGAATCCCACTGAAATGCCCCTTGATCTGCCCCTTCTTCAGCAGCTCCACCATCATGCCGACCACATCCGCCTCGGCGGCCTCCCGCCGCCCCGCCAACTCGTCGAGCAGCCCCCATTGCGCCTCGGCCAGCACCCCCACCAGCCCCCGCAACGCCAGCGACTGCACGCTCCGCGTGTTGACCGACCGCAGCCCGAGGCTCCGCGTCCTGCGCTCCTCCCCCGCCGCCTCCTCCAGCACCACCGTCTCCGCCCCGCCGAGCCTGAGCTCACAGGCCAGCAGCAGCCCCACAGGCCCACCACCGACCACGACCACGTCGACCACGTCACCCTCCGGAACTTATAGCGTAAGCGTACGCCGTAAGTAATACACATACACCGTAAGCTCTGTCAATCGCCACCTGTACCTGGAGGAGTCCCGAATGCCACGCCGCGAGCCGCTGAACAGGGAAAAAGTACTGACTGCGGCCCTGGAACTGGCCGACGAGGAGGGCCTGGAAGGCCTCTCCATGCGCCGTCTGGCCAAGAGACTCGGCGTAGAAGCCATGTCCCTCTACAACCACGTCTCCAACAAGACCGACATCCTCGACGGCATAGCCGAACGAGTGTTCAGCGAGGTCGCACCCTCCGACCCCACCCTCCCCTGGCCAGACCAGATCCGCACCGTGACCCTGAACATGTACGCCGCCTTCAGCCGCCACCCCATAGTCCCCCTGGCCCTGGTGACCGACCAGTCCAACCCCACCTCGGCCCAAGCCCTGCAACCCCTGGACACCCTGGCAGGCGCCCTCTACCAGGCAGGCTTCGACGACCTGAGAACCCGGCAGGCCCTAGGCGCCATAAACGCCCTGCTCCTGGGCTCCCTACTCCTCTCCACCGGCGGCTTCACCGGCGATCCCCAACCCCACACCGCCGAACAAGGCGTCAGCGCCTACATCCGCCAGGTAGACCCGGCCCGCCTGCCGCACTTCAGCCGACTCCTGCGACACACACAGAACGGCGTTTCCCCCGCCGCCGACTTCGAAGAGGCCCTCAACACATTGATCACCGGCCTCATCACCTCAGCACCACAGCAAGCCCCTGACCACGCCCCCGAAGGCCGAATCGACGAATGAGCCCCAGCCCGCGCGTAGGAAGCCGACACACAAGTCGTCGCTGTCTACCGGTCTTCCCCCCGGCCCCCAACGGCCGGAAACGTCTCGGCGATGCGTTCCGGATCAGCGCCTGAGGCGAGCAGCAGGTGAAGCAGAACGCGGGCCTTCAGGGGGTCTAGGTAACCCGCGGGGATCAGGCCGTGAGAGAGCAGATCTCGCTCGGAACCCGCGTATCCGTACGTGACCTCATGAACGGGACCGCCGCCCGTGCGGGATGCCAGTACGACGGGTATCGCGGACGCCCGCTCGGCGAGGGCAGGCACCATGGCCTGTGGCACGTGTCCGACGCCGAACGCGGCGACGACCAGGCCGTCCACCCGCCCCGCCAGGGCCCGCAGCGTCTCACCGTCGTCCCCGAAAGCGACGGTGACCAGCCCGACCCGAACCTCTCGTCCGGGTTCGGGCACGAGCACCGGCCCCCGCGCCATACGCAGAGGAATGCTCACCCGTCCCTCGATCACATGCCCGACGGGTCCGTGATTCGGCGACACGAACGCCGCCGGGCTGCTGGTATGCGTCTTGCGCACCCACCGCGCCGCATGAACCTGATCCCCGAACACCACCAGACACCCCAGGCCCCGCGCCCCGCCACTGGCCGCGACCCGGATCGCGCCAAGCAGGTTCGCGGGCCCGTCCGCCCCCGCCATGGCCGGGTTGCGCATCGCCCCCGTCACCACGACAGGCGCATCACCGTCCCACAGCAGATCCAGCAGATAGGCGGTCTCCTCGATGGTGTCGGTTCCCTGCGTGACCACGACCCCGTCCACCCCATCCCTCACCACCTGACGGATGCGCCCTGACAACTCGATCAGATCCCCGAACGACAACGACGCCCCCGGCAGCCGCCTGAAGTCATACGCCTCCAACTCCACCCCACCAATCCCAGCCACCGCCCCCACCAGTTCCCCGGCCGTCAACTTCGGCACGACCCCACCATCACCCCCCGGCGTCATCGCGATCGTGCCACCAAGCGAAAAGACAGCCACCCGCCCAGACGAACCCATGAGAGGTGCCTTCCCGCGCCCCACCCGCCGACCCCTCCAAACTCAAAGCTCGCCGACAGCCATTGGCACAGGCCCGGAACCCCGGCCCGCTCGGCCCGGTATAGGGGACATGGATTACGTTCAGCGCTACGGCAGGGCCGCACGCTGGTTCCACGCCTTCGTCTACGTGGTCATGCTGATACTGCTCTCGACCGGCTGGTGGTTCGTCCTCGACAACTATCAGGATCCCCTGCTGGGCCTGCCCGACGGCGACATCCACGAGTGGACCGGCCTGCTGTTCGTGCTCGTGACCCTCATCTACGTCGTAGGCCGCGTCCGGGCCGCCCGCGCCTTCGTCCGGGAGTCACTGGAACGCGAACCAGGCGACGCCCGCTGGCTGGCCGCCTGGCCCAAGGCCGCGCTCACCGGCCGCTTCCCCCGCCACGAGGGCCACTACGACCCCGGCCAGCGCCTGGCCAACCTGGTCATGCTGGCCACCCTGGCCGCCTTGGCCCTGACCGGCCTGGGCATGCTGTACCTGCCCTCCATCCTGCTGATGGCCGACCTGCACCGCTGGACCACCTTCCTCCTCACCCCCGTCCTCGCCGGCCACGTCCTGGTGGCCGCCGGCCTGCTACCCGGCTACCGAGGCGTCTGGCGCTCCATGCACCTGGGCGGCCACCTGCCACGCCCGGTCGCCGCCCGAATCTGGCCAGGCTGGCTCGCACGACAGGACAGTGACACCCCTGCCGAACCTGGCAGACCCACTGAACCTGCCGCATGAACGTTGTCGCGAAGACTTCGCGACGCGAAACCCCGTCACAGCCCGGATTTGGAGTGTCGGAGCCGATAAGAGCCGCCCTGTACCCATTTCGCGGTGATCTGAGCGACGGTTGCGGTGACCGCACTGACGCACAGCCCGATCAGCACCGCCAAGATCGAGTAGTACCAGAGAGTGAGCTGCATGCTGTCCTGGTCGCCCATGCCTGAGTCGATCGTGAGGTAGACAGAGCAAAGCAGAAGCGGACCGGCCACGCCCGCGACGACGCCGCTCCTCCATCGCCCGCGCTGTACCGCCGCCCACGCCGCGACGATGCCGCTGACAATGACCGGCCCGATCAGCCCGGCGGTGACCCCACCAGCCTCGATGATCTTCGCCTTGACGACGTACTCCCCGGTGCCGGTGAGCACGCGCTCCGTGAGCATGGGGTCGAAGGCCGGCGCCCTCTCCCACCACCAGGGCCTGGTGAATTCCAGAAAGGAGACCCACAGGGTGTAGACCACCAAGCCGACCCCGACCTCCCGATGCCGCAGCGCCACCATCGCCGCCGCCCCGCCGATCGCACCGCCGAGGATCGCCGATCCGACCACCACGGATGGGCTGGAGTTGATCCTTCCGTCATCCGGCACCGCAGACGCCAGGCCGTACAGAAGCGGGACAGCTGTCAGACAGGAGCCAAGCCAAGCCGCCGGCGGCAGCCACAGCCAGGACCACGGCGCACGCCGGCACACACGGTATGTGATCACGGAAGCGACCAGTGTGGAAGCGACCGGATACCAAGTGGAACGAGTCACCGCATGGTCCCAGTCGATGGAATCCGAGTACGACCCCCATTCCATCGTCCACACATTGATGCCGAAGCGATCCGCGACGAGAACCTGTACGGCGGCCAGAACCGCCGCGACCAGCACGCAGACGACCGAAGCCCCGAGCCGCCCTCTCACGCTTTCGCCCCGAACCCTTGCCAACGGGCCGGACCGTCCAGCCCCCCAGCCGGCGAGCGCCAACGAGAACGGGCGGGACTCCGTGAAACTGGAGACCCGCCCGTTCTTATGCTGTTCACCCCGGTCAACGACTGAATTCGCTTGATCAAGAAGTGGTGCCCCCTGCAGGATTCGAACCTGCGCACCCGGCTCCGGAGGCCGGTGCTCTATCCCCTGAGCTAAGGGGGCCTCAACTCGCGATAAGGCTATCAGCATCCGGAGGGGGTGCGGGACGGGATGAGGAGGGGTGGTGATCGTTTTGTTGGGAGGGGTTTTGGTTAGGGGTGGGGGCGGGTGGCGCCTCGGTAGCGGGGGCGGTAGTAGGGGTTTTGGGCGAAGTTGGTGGTGCGGACTACGTCGCCGGACTTGGGGGCGTGGATCATGGTGCCGGACTTGAGGTAGATGCCTACGTGGGTGGGGGCGGCGGTGCCGCCGCCGAAGAAGACCAGGTCGCCTTGGCGGAGGTGGGGGTAGGGGATGCGTTTGCCTTGGGTGAACTGGGTGCCGGTGTAGTGGGGGAGGGTCACGCCGGCTCTGGACCAGGCGTAGAGGGCCAGGCCGGAGCAGTCGAAGCCGCCGCGGGTGGGGCCGGATTTCGAGCCGCCGCCCCAGATGTAGGGGGTGCCGAGGCGGCGGAGGGCGGCGCGGGCGGCGATCGTGCCGGGTGGGCGGCGGGTGGTGCGGGTGCTCACGGTGATGGTGACGGCGGGGATCGAA
>NZ_JBHSRF010000091.1:0-33930 GCF_042658925.1 Sphaerisporangium aureirubrum | reverse complement strand
TGATCGCGACAGAGATCGGCAGACCGGTCCGTTCGGTGATGAGGTGGATTTTCGACCCGTTCTTGCCGCGATCGACAGGATTCGGGCCTGTCAGGTCTGCGCCTGCCGAAAATCTCATCCATGCAGTTCAGGCAGCATGCAGGTACTCATGCAGGACTCCTCCTAGCCGGTCTCGCCGGCGTACGGTGAGGTCGCGAAGCTGTCCAGGATCGGTGATCGGAATGGGGACTGGCGCGTAAGGGAGCAGCCTGCGCCAGAGCCTGGTGGGCCCGATGCCGGTTGTAGTAGTCCTCGTACTCGCGCAGGGCGTGATGCAGATGCCGTTGGTTCCAGAGCAGGCAGCGGTCCAGGAGTTCGTGGCGGCAGGACTGCACCCACCGCTCCATGATCGCGTTCATGCGGGGTATGCGGACGCCGGTCAGCACGGTCTGAACGCCGGCGTCGGCGAGAATCTCGTCCATAAGCGTGGGGAACCTGCCATCCCGGTCTCGGATCAAGAACCGCGCCCGAGCGTCTGCGTCCTGGAGATCCATCACGAGATTCTTGATCGCCTGGGCGACCCAGGCTGCGGTCGGGTGCGCGGTGGTGCCCAGCACCCGGACGCGCCGGGTGGCATGCTCGACGACGGCAAGGATGTATTGACGCTGCCCGTTCAGGGTGACGGTCTCGATGAAGTCGCAGCCAAGTAGCGCATCTGCTTGGGAGCGCAGGAAGTCGGCCCAGGTCGTGGACGCCCGCTCGGGCGCCGGGTCGATGCCTTCCCGCTTAAGGATCTCCCACACGGTAGACGGCGCGACCTTGATGCCCAGGCTGGAGAGTTCGCCGTGCACCCGCCGATACCCCCACGATGGATTCTCGCTGACCAGCCGCAGAATGAGGACGCGGATGGAACGGACGGTGGGCGGGCGTCCGGCCCGTTTGGGCCGACAGGTACGGGCGTGACGCCGTTTGACCAAGTCACGATGCCAGCGCAGGACGGTGTCCGGCCGGACAAGCAACCGGACCCGGCCCAGGACCTCACGCGGCAACGAGGTCAGCAGAGCGGCAAGGAAAGCTCGATCCTCGGGAGCCAACCTCACCCGCTCCCCGCCCAACTGCCGCTCCAGAACGGTGATCTGGTGACGCAGGGCAAGTATCTCCACGTCCTTGTCCCGATCGCTCATCGGCAGCAGCCGCAGCGCGGCGAAGGCGTTCGTAACGGCCAGATATGTCAGTCGAAGGAGCATGAACGGCCATCCTGCCGCCCCTCGGCTTCCCTCGACAGCAGGAACCCGCCAAGCCGACTGACCTGCACGGACGACATTTTCGGCAGGCGCAGTGTCGACCGTGAAGAAGTCGCTGGCCGGCATGGTCTTGGCCTGCGCGGTGAGAAACTGCCTCCACGTCGGCCCGGATCGGCGCGGCGCCGGGTCGATTCCGGCCTTCTTCACGATGAGCCATACGGTGCTGGGGCCAGTTTGCAGCCCAGGCCGAGCAGCTCCCCGTGAATGCGCCGATGCCCCCACCTCGAGTTCTCGCTGCCAGACGCAGGATGAGCGCGCGAATCTCCTTCGAGATCGGTGGACGGCCCGGCCGGCGCTGCGGGTAGGTCCACTGTCGCCGGACCATGTCGCGGTGCCGGCGCAACAGGGTGGCCGGGGTGACCACGAAGGCCGGCCACCCGATCCTGGGTTCGGACCCGACACGCACTTGCGTCCCTTCAGGAGCCGAAGCTTGCATACGCCGGGAGAAGCCCTGCAAGGCGATGACCTGGCCGGATGGAATTATCGGCAGGCACAGAGTTCGGGGGGTTCGTGGATCTCGAAGTCGCCGCCGGGGAGGGTCAGGCGGAAGGCCGGCCATTCGAGAGTGTCGGGGCGGCTGGTCACTGGCAGGTGTTTTCGTTGAGGGGGCGTGACTTCGCCGAGCGACTCGCCCCAGATGCGGGTGATTTCGTCGGCTGGGGCGTGCGGGGTGGGGGACGGCCCGGTAGGTGGGGCGAGGGAGTGGAGCCTGCGGCCGACGTATTCGGCCGGGTCGGCTCCTGGTAGCTCGCGGGGTCCGAAGCGGAGACCGAGGGCCGTCACTACGGCGATTCGGTCGACGCGGAAGACGCCCCAGTCGTCGAGGTCGAGGTCGAGGCCGAGTAGGTTGGGGTGGCGGTCGAGGTTGGTGCGGGTGCGGTCGTAGCGCATGGTGGTGCGGGGGTCGGCGTGCCGGGCGGCGATCTGTACGTCGCGCAGGTCGACGCCGGCGTCGAGCATGGTGGTGACGAAGGTGTGGCGGAGCATGTGCGGGTGCATCCGCGGCAGCCGTACCACCGAGCTGTCGGCCAGGCGGCCGAGCCGGCGGGTGGCGGCGTGGCGATCCATCCACGCTCCGTGGATGGCTTCATCGTGTCCAGTATCACCTGTGATACCGATGCGACGTGCCACAAGCCCGCGACAGGGCATCCTGGCGGGATCCCATCTGCCTTAATCCGGCCCGGCTGGGGCCGGCTCATCTACTCAGCCACCGACTGTCGGCATGGAAACTCGCGCCCGCGGCGCTGACCGGAGGCACATCAACGCCTTCCTGCTGCGGGAGTGCGATCGTGTCTCGGCGGGGTCGGCCAAGGGACGCGTGGCGGAGTTGCGGTCCCTGCTGCGCTTCCTCTATCTGCAGGGCATCATCGCCTCGCGGTTGGGAACGGCGGTGCCGCCAGTCGGCGGGTGGCGCTTGGCCGGTGTGCCGCCCACTATGCCGGCAGCCGACGTCCAAGCCGTGCTGGACGGCTGCGACAGGAGCAGCCATGTCGGCATCCGCGACTACGCGATCATGATGCTGGTTGCCCGTCTGGGTTTGCGCTCCATCGAAGTGGCCCGTCTGGAGTTGCGCGATGTGGACTGGCGCGCCGGGGAACTCGTCATCCGCGGCAAGGCCGGGCGGCAGGATCGGCTCCCGTTACCCGTGGAAGTGGGTGAAGCGCTGGTCGCCTATCTGTCGGCCGGACGCAATCCGGAAGGCGGACGGCAGCTGTTCCTGACCTGCTGTGCTCCCCGCCGGCCGATCCGCGCGGACCTGGTGGGGGATGTGGTGGAGCGGGCCTGTCACAGGGCGGGCTTGCCGACCGTGGGACCGCACCGGCTCCGGCACGCCTTGGCCGGTGAACTGCTGCGCCAGGGAGCGCCTTGCGGGCCTCCAGCGCGACGGCATCGGCGGTCAGCGCTCCGGCCGCAAGGGCCGAGGCCAGACCTGCGACAACGTGCTCCTGGGCCAGGTGGCGCGACAGCAGCAGCACCTCGATTGCCATCGCGGTCGCCGTGTGCCTTGCAGGCCGCGGCCCACCAGCGGTCGTGCACTGGGGTGAACTTGCCCGCCGCACGAGCTTGCTCCAGCGCCGTGGCGCCGGGCAACGCACCGGGCTTGCGGATCAATACCTCCAGGTAGTGGTCAAGCTCCAGCCGCGTGCCGGACTTGGCCAGCAGTCGCTCGTGCCGGGCCACTTCCTCGCGGCCGTCATAGACGACCAGCTCCGAGGCGTGCAGCATCACCCGAACCTGACGGCCGATCAGCCGGGCGGGCACCGAGTACCGGTTGGTGCGCACATTGATCTGGCTATAGCGGTCCACCCGCGGCGATAACAGCAGCCCGGTCTCGAACGCCTCGCCCGGCAGGGGCTTGAGCAGGGGCTGCTCGATCGCGAAATGATCACCGATGGTGCGGGGCCGGCTGCCGATCCGCCGCGCGTCGTCGGCCGAGTCCCAGGCGTCGATCAGCGCGTTCAGCTCGGCCAGCGTGGCGACCTCCGGGACGGGCACCAGGTGATTGCGACGGAACCAGCCGATGTCGCCCTCCACCTCGCCCTTCTCGTGCGCGCCCTGCTTACCGGGCTGGCAGTAGAACGGCTCGATCCCGTAGTGCTCACGAAAGGCGATCCAGCGCGGTGTCTCCACCCGAGCCCGGGAGAAGCCCAGCACCTGGGCGACCGCGGCCTTGAGGTTGTCGTAGCGCACCTTGCCGAAGGGAACCCCGCCCAACACGCTGAAGGCGTGGACGTGCCCCTCGAAGAACGCCTCCTGACCGCCGGAGGCGAACACCCGGTGCACGGCCTTGCCCGAGTACGACATGCGTAGCGAGAACAGCACGCACTTGACCAACTCGCCGGCCAGCCGGATCGTCACCTCGCCGAAGTCGACCTCCGCCTCGGCGCCTGGCCGGTGCGACTGCGGCACGAATGCGTGCTGTGGGCCGCGCCCCGCTTCGATCCTGATCTCTGGCCGCCGCCGGGTGAGGTAGGCGCGAACCATCTGATACGACACCTCCGCTGCGTGCTCGTCGACCAGCCTGTCGAAGACCCGTTTAGCGGTATGCCGCTGCTTCTTCGGGGCGTCTAGATCCGCCCGGAGCATCTCGTCGATCGCCGACTTGTACGGATCGAGCCGGGTGCTGCGAGGTGGCAGCTTCTTCCTCGGTGCCGGCCAATCGCCCACCAGCGCTTTGGCTACCGTGCGGCGGCTGACCTGGAGCTTGCGCTCGATCGCTCGGCCCGACAAGCCCACACGCGATTCGCGGCGGATAGCGGCATACAGCGCGACCTTGTCAGCCTGCGACGCCATGACGCCCTCCTCACACGGAGTAGCGGCGCCATCATCTCATCGTAACGAGGTCAGTGGTGCTCAAACTCATCAACGTCCGCGAACGCCACCATCATGGCCGAGCACCAGTGACCTGCAAACGGTGCCCGATCTCGCTGTCATAGCCACCCCCGCCGCCACGACCAGGAGCCTCATCCACCGACTACCCGATGACCAGCAAAATCAGGACGGAATGGCTCACTATATGTACCACGTGCGGTCGGTATGGGTCGGCAACGACGAGAACGCCATAGTAAGGTGATCCTGTGTGGCATCCCGAAAGCCGGTCTCGAGTTACAGATCCGGAATGACCTATGGGTATTCCTGGTTTTGCTGAAGTCCCGCCAAGGGATTCTCCTGATGGGCTGCCTCCGGAACTCGGGGAGATCGAGTCCGTGATCGGCGAGCATCCCGCCGTGGCGCAGCTCGCCGTGGCCGTCCGAGACGAACGGTTGTTCGCATATGTTGTCCCGGCCGATTTGGACAGTGACGGCATCGCAGAGCTGATGCGCGAGCACCTGCAGGACAGTCGGCGGCATTTCGACGAGGAGCATCGCGAAGGACGCACCGTCCAGCAGGCGAACACGACGGTAGTCGAGCACATCGAGGCGCTACGGCCGCAGCGGCTCTTGGAGATCGGCTGCGGCGCGGGTGCGCTGCTGCGTGAACTACTGCCCGCATGCGGGCGTTACGTCGCGACCGATTTTTCCCCAGTCGCCATCAACCGGCTACGGTCGGAGTTCGCGGGCAAGAGCGGACTGATGCTGCTAACTCGCGAAGCCACGGACTTCCGTGGTTTCCGTGACGGATCGTTCGATGCGGTCGTCATCGACTCTCTGATCCGGCATCTGCCGGGGCTGCCCACCGCCGACGAGCTCATAAGGCGCGCCGTCAGCGCCCTCGTGGATGGCGGCACTCTCATCATCACCGACGTCAGCAAGCACGGTGGTGACGAGCTCGCCATCGACCCTGCTTATTTCAGCAGCCTGCCAGGCCGGATCTCACGTGTCGCCAAGGTCATGCTCATTGACCGGGAAGACGGCTACGACGTACTGGTCACCGTCGCTGCTCCGCGGCCGCTCGCAGAGCCCGGTGTGATACCACCCGGCCTGGCGAACGATCCGCTGCACGCCATGCGTGCCAAACGGCTGAGCATCCAGATTCGGGACCTCGCCCGGCAGCGACTGCCCTCTCACGTGGTGCCAGCGGGCGTCCTCATCATCGATGAGTTGCCGCTTTCACCGAATGGCGAGGTCAACGTACGGCAGCTGCCTGTTCCCAGCGTGGACTCCGGAGGCAGTGCCTCGCGTGGAACGGGGGAGGCGGCGCTGCACGCACTGTTCGCCGAGGTCCTGGGAGTCGAGGCGGCCAGTCCTGACGACGGGTTCTTCGATCTCGGCGGACACTCGCTGCTGGTCCTCCGGCTGCACAGGCTGATCAAGTCCAGGCTGGGCGTGGACATTCCAATGGAGACTATTTTCCGGGAGCCCACCCCAGCCGCCCTCGCTGCTTATCTGAACCAGCCGACCCGGGGAGGAAACAATGGGCACGAATCCTTTTGATGACGAGGACGGATCCTTCCTGGCTGTGCGAAATGGCGAAGGCCAATACTCGCTATGGCCTGAGTTCATCGAGGTTCCTAGCGGGTGGTCCGTGGTTTACGGGCCGGCCCTGCGACAGGATGCCATCGACTATATCGAGGAGAACTGGACGGACATGCGACCAAACTCTCTGTGATAACTTCAGTACTCGTCCTGCGGGGAAAGGTGGGCGAGCAGTTCGGAAAGGTGAGGGAGCAGTTCGGAAACGCTTGGTGACAGGATGATGGTGCGCACCAGGATCTTTACGCCGAAGACTCGCCCGATCACATCGGCCAACCGCACTGCTATGAGCGAATCACCACCAAGGTCGAAGAAATTAGCATCGACCGTTATTTCCTGAAGGCCCAGGACCTCACGGAACGCATCGGCTAGCAGGCGCTCTCGCTCTCCCATGTCTGTCGCGGCGGTATGGGCCTGGTGCGAGTCCGATCGCGCTGGCTCGGAATCGGCGCGCACCGGGGGGACGCTGGATTGCGGAGAACCGGACGCTTCCGGAGAGAAGGTATTAGGCGCGAGCCGCTTGCGCTGGAAGGGATAGGTGGGAAGCGGCACGTGACGCCGCTTGGCCGGCTGCATCCGGTCCCAGGCCAGGGAGAAGCCGCGGGACCAGAGGCCCCCTGCGGCGTCGAGAACCGTACTCAGTGCGGATGTCTTCTCGGTGTGGCGGGGCAGACTGGTGAGCAGGACATGCTCGGATGAGAACGCCTGGTGGCCGCGGGCCAGGGTAGTCAGGGTTTTTCCTGGGCCTACCTCGAGGAGAATCCCTGGCCCGGTGTCCAGTGCCGTCGATAAGGCATCAGCGAATCGCACGGTCTGGCGCAGGTGCTTGACCCAGTACTGGGGATCTCGCGCTTCATCCGGGCTGACCATGCGGCCGTGCATGTCGGAGATCCAGGGAATCTCGGAGGCGCGCAACTCCACTTCCCGTACCTGGGAACCGAACTCATTCAGCACCGCGTCGAGTAGGTGAGAATGGAAAGCACTGAAGCTACGGAGTTGCCGGCTTTCAATGCCACGGTCGGCAAGATCAGCCTGGAACTCCGCCACCGCATCCGCCGTGCCGGACACCACGCACTGAGCGGCATCGTTGACGGCGGCTAGCGAGAGATCGGCAGGCAGGCAGGATCGGAGGTCGGCCTCTGAGAGGAAGACCGCCAGCATCGCCCCGGCGGGGAGACTGCCCAGCAGCCTGCCGCGCTCGACCACGAGGGTCAGCGCACCGGCAACGGAGAGGACTCCCGCCGTGCAAGCCGCGGCGTAGGCACCGAGGCTATGGCCGAGCACGCTGGACGGGGATATGCCCCAGGATTGCCACAGGCCCGCGAGAGAATACTCCACGGCGAACAACGTCAACTGAACCGTGTCAGTCGACTTGAGGTTCTCTCCCGCCGCTGCGAAAGCTTGTTCTTCGCCTGGATCGGCGAGCAGGATCTTGCGGATCGACGCGCCGAGGTTTGCCTCAAGCAGCCCGATGCACTCATCGATGCGATCACGGAAGGCGGGATGGCGCTCGTAGAGTTCGCGTGCCATTCCCGGGTACTGGCCTCCTTGCCCGGAGAAGAGGAAGGTGAGAGGCGGCAGAACGGGGCCGGTGCCCACTTGCCCCGCTCTCCTGAGCAGCCGTGCAGCCGCCTGATGACTGCTGCCCACCACGTGGGTACGGCACTCGAATTCGCGGCGCCCGGTCTGAAGCGTCCACGCGACGTCGGCGAGCGGGATGTCAGGGTGAGCGGACAGGTGGCCGGCGAGCCGGGCGGCCGAGTCGGCCAGCGCTTGCCCGGTCCGCGCGGACAGCACCAGCAGGTGAGGGCCGGCGACGTCCGGGGGCGCATCTCTCAGCGGGGCTTGTTCGATGACGACATGCGCATTGGTTCCGCCGAGCCCCAGCGCGTTGACACCTCCCCTGCGCGGACCATCCGTTCCCGGCCATTCGGTCAGCTCACTGTTCACCACGAACGGGCTGGAATCGAAATCGATGTTGGGATTTGGCTTTTCGAAATGCAGGCTGGCTGGTATGCGACCGTGCTCGATGGCCAGCGTTGTCTTGATCAGGCCGATGACACCGGCCGCGGTGTCGGTGTGCCCGATATTAGACTTTACCGACCCGATCCGGCAGAACCCGGTCCGGCCGCTCCCGTTCTGGAAGGCTTTGGTAAGGGCGCTGATCTCGATCGGGTCACCCAAGGAAGTCGCTGTTCCATGCGCTTCCACATATCCGACGGTGCCCGTGTCGACACCGGCCATCTCGTATGCCGTTCGGATAGCAGATGCCTGGCCCTGTACGCTCGTCGCGGTGAAACCGATCTTGTCGGAGCCATCGTTGTTTACGGCTGAGCCGAGGATGACGGCATGGATATGGTCACCATCAGCAATGGCCTCGGGCAACGGTTTGAGAACGACGACTCCCGCACCATCGCCAGTAACGGTGCCTTGTGCCCGTGCGTCGAAGGGTCGGCAGTAGCCGTCGAAGGCGAGGGCTCCCCCGTCGTAGGGAATCGCGACTGGATGAGGCACTTGTATGCTTACCCCTCCAGCCAGCGCGATCTCGCACTCCCCCCCGAGCAGCGACTGAACGGCAAGATGAACCGCTACAAGCGAGGTCGAGCAGGTCGTCTGCACCGTGATGGCAGGACCTTTCAGCCCGAGTTTGTAGGAGACTCGCATCGTGAGGAAGTCACCGGTATTGGTGACATGCAACTGGAATCTCCGCAGGGTGCTAGCCATAGCCTTGTCAGCCTGCAACAGCTCCCGCCACGAACTGGAAGCGGTGCCCGCGTACACGCCGATCGCGCCGGAATACCTAGCCGGATCGCAGCCGGCCCGTTCCAAAGCCTCCGAGCAGCACTCCAGGAATACCCTTTGCTGCGGGTCGATCAACAGCGCTTCCGCCGGAGAATAATCGAAGAATTCAGCATCGAACCATTCGGGCTCCGGAGTTATGCCGTGGGCGGGCGTCACCCCTCCCTCCCAGTCCCCGGGGAAACGGGTGATCAGTTCGTCTCCAGCCAGCAGATGCCGCCAGAATTTTTCGACGTCTTTGGTTCTGGGGAAACGGCCGGCGAATCCGATAATCGCGATCGCGTCATTGTCGTCGGAAGGTTGCATGCCGCTCATCAGGTTACCTCCCACGCTCGCCGCCGGGCCGTTGCCGGGAAGCACGCCTTGCTAGTCGCTTGCGAGCGCGTTCTGAGCCATCGTCGGACGACGCCTGATCAGCGTCCACAGACGCCAGGTGCGTCGCCAGGGCATGGACGGTGGGGTACTCAAACAGCTTGATCAGCGAGATGTCGTCATCGATGATCGTCTTCAACTGATCATGCACCTTCACCATGAGCAGCGAGTGGCCCCCGGCGTCGAAGAAGTTGTCGTAGATACCGACCGAGGAGACCTGCAAGATGCCGCTCCAGATGTCGGCGATCTTGCGTTCCAGCTCGTTGCCGGGTGGGGCGGCCTTGCCCACGGGGGTCGCTTCCGGATTGGGCAACGCCTTGACGTCGACCTTCCCGTTCGGGGTAACGGGCAGCCGGGGTAGCAGCGTGATCGACGAGGGCACCATCGCTCGCGGCAGCGACTCGCGCAGAGCGCGCTGGAACTCGTCGAGGCGCAGGCTCGCACCTGACTCGGGAACCACATATCCGGCTACGCGCATGTCGTCAAAGACCACCGCGACCGCCTCGCGCACGCCCGGCTGACCTTCCATGGCGGCCTCGATTTCGCCAAGCTCTACCCGCATACCACGGATCTTCACCTGCCGATCCACCCGCCCGAGGAACTCAATCGTCCCGTCTGGGCGACGTCTGGCGAGGTCACCGGTGCGATACATGCGGGCACCTGGCTCCGCGCTGAACGGGTCCGGTACGAATCGCTCCGCGGTGAGCGCCGGCTGCCGCCAGTAGCCGCGGGCGACCCCGGCGCCGCCGATGACCAATTCCCCGGGTACCCCTACGGGGACCGGTTCCAGGTGCCGGTCCACAATCCGGATGGTGGTATTGGCGACCGGCTTGCCCAGCGGCACCGTAGCCAGCCCGGGCGTCACCTCGTGCGTGGATGACCAGATCGTCGTCTCGGTCGGGCCGTACATGTTGAGCAGTCGCACGTTCAGCGTGCTGAGCAACTCCCCGGCGAACCTGCCGGGCAGCACCTCGCCCCCCACGAGGAGCGTGCGAAGTCCGCGGAGTCCCTCGCGGGCTCCGGGCTCCCGGATCATGATCTGCATCATCGTCGGCGTCGACTGCATCAGCGTGGGCCGGTAGTCCTCGATGAGCTCGGCCAGTGAACGGGACGCCGCCGCTGGCGCTAGCGCCTGGTTGAACTGGCGGCGTACGGCGTCGAGCCCGTCAAGTCCGTTGAGCACGACATCCTCGTCGACGCCGAAGTCGATCAGGCAGGCGACCTCATCAACGCCGATCTCGCGCAACCGGCTAAGAAACGGCTGGACAGAATCCGGCGTGCCGAACAGGGCAGCGCTTTCGAAGTAGCGGTCGAACGCAAGAGCCAACAGGGTGTCCATGTCGGAGTCGCTAATAGTGGCCAGGTCAAACGGCAGCTGCGCGCTCTTGATCAGGTTCTCGATCAGGCTGATGGACGATCTCAGGTAGCTGGTGAACGGCTCTCGCACCAGTTTCCGGACGTCGTCGCGGTTGTGCCCGATGAACGTGTGCAGCATCAAGCTGACGATGCCCGCATCGGGGTCGTGCCCGTTGTCCGCGCGGGCGGTCCTGTACGTATCGATCCGCTGGGCCACCTGCTCTACCGTCTGGCCGAGCAGGTGCGTCAGGATGTTCGCGCCGATCGCGCCGGCCCGGACGAAGGTATCCGGACTCCCCGCCGCAGTGATCCAGGTGCGCAGCGCCTTACTGACTGGCGCGGGATGGATGCGCACGTCGATCGTGTCGCCTGAGCCGCTGCGAGCCGACGTCGACTCGCCCCGCCACAACGCGCGGACGGTCTCGATGGCACGGAACATATGTTCCCTGCGGTCGGCGTACCGATCGGGGAAGAACACGAAATCGTCGGCGTGCCAGCCAGAGGCGAAGGCGACGCCTGTCCGGCCACCAGACAGGTTGTCGACCAGCGCCCACTCTTCGGCCACCCGGATCGCGGAGTGCAAAGGCAAGACGACGCTGCCGGCCCGGAGTTCGACATTCTGGGTGATCGTGGCTAAGGCGGCGCTGAGCACTGACGGATTCGGGTAGAGGCCGCCGAACTCATGAAAATGCCGCTCCGGGGTCCAAATCGCGGTGAAACTGTGCTGGTCGGCGAATCGCGCACCATCGAGTACAAGCCGGTAGCTTTGTTTCGCGACGCTCGCGGTAGCGAAGTAAAAGAGGCTGAAATCGAGTGACCGCGGCCGCGCGCTCCTCGCCGTCCGGGCCCTGTCAGGAGACTGTTCGGGGGCGAGCACGATCCGCGCGCCACGGCCGAGCGTCCAGAGGAGTTCCAGCACCGAGATGTCAAAAGCGATGCTGGTGACCGCGAGAACGGTGTCTTCCGGGCCACAGCCGACCCGTTCGTCCATGGCGCGAAAGAAGTTGGCCACGTTCCGGTGGCTGACCATCACCCCCTTCGGCCTGCCGGTCGAACCAGAGGTGTGCAGCAGGTAAGCCATGTTCCCTGGATCGAGCGCCGGGGGAGTCCACTCGTGGCCTGGCGGCTTGATCGGCTGGTCAAGATCTACCACCGGAGCACTGGGGCGAGGCATCCGGGCCAGCAGATCGCCGCGGGTTACCAGCGCATCGATGCTGGCATCGGTGAGGGCGAGGCTGAGCCGCCTGGCCGGGTAATCCGGGTCGAGGGGCACGTACGCCGCGCCCGCCTTGAGGATGCCGATGAGTCCGATCATGAGCTTGGGTGACCGGTCTAGAAGGAGGCCAACACGCGACTCAGGCCCCACGCCCAGCGCCGCGAGCCGGCACGCCAGCAGGCTCGCCTGGTCGTTCAGCTCCCCGTAGGTCAGCTCGCCGTAACTGGATACGATCGCCAGGGCATCTGGCCGCATGTCCGCCTGACGCTCGAACGCGTGGTGAACGAGCTCGCCGCTGGGCAGGGAACGCTCAGTGGCATTCCACAAGCGGACGGCCTGGTCACGCCGTGACTCGTCCAGCAGCGGCAGCCGGGAGACCGGCTCATCGGGAGTCGTCACGAGCGAGTGCAGCAGGGTCTGGAAGCTGCCGGCCAGATCCGCGATCGTCTCAGCGTCGAACAACTCCGAGTTATACGCGAAGGACGCGATGATATCTGACCCGGTGTCGACGGTGATCAGCGTAAGGTCGAATTGCGCACCCCGGGTTGGCACGAACACACTTTCCAGTGCCAGCCCGGAAATTTCAAACGGGATTCCCGAGGCGCCCACTAGCAGCGAATTTAGTGCCACGGGGAACCCGGGCGGACCCTCATGACTGATGAACATCACCTGGAAGACCGGTGATCGCGTCGAATCGCCGTCTGCCGCGAGTGATTCGGCCAGCAGGCTGAAAGGGTAATCCTGGTGATCCAGCGCGTCGTCGGCAGTTCTGGATATCCTGTGCAGCGCCGTTTGGGCTGACGGGACATCGCTGAAGTCCGCGCGGACCGCCACGACATTCGCGAAATGGCCGACGGTGCGCTCAAGGGATGGATCCTGCCGGCCGGGCACCAGGAAACCCAGCAAAATTTCGTCCTGGCTCGTGTAACGGTGCAGGAGGATGTGGAATGCCGCCAGCAGGACCGAGGGCACCTTCGCTCCTGACCTGCCGGCAAGTTCTCTCAGGGATCCGGCGAGATCAGCGTCCACGCGGAAAAGGTGGCCACCCGCGTTGTAGACGCGCCTGGCGGCTCGCGGCCGACTCGTGGGCAGCGCCAGCGTCGGCTGCTCGCCTCTCAGTTGGTCACGCCAGTATGCCGCGTCTGCCGCTCCGCGCTCGCTTGCCAGATACTCGTTCTGCCTGCGCACCCATTCCTGGTAATCACCGGACTCGGCCGACTTCACGCTGCGCCCCGCGCGTTCGGCCTGGTAGGACTCAACGAGTTCGGCTAGGAGGAGTTCCAGTGACCAGAAATCGCAGACAATCTGACTGACGGTAAGCAGCAGGAGTGGCTGTCCGCCGTCCCCTGTCCAAAGGTCCACTCGCGCCAGCGGCCCGATCTCGAGGTTGAAGCGCCGGTAGGCGGCGTCAGCGAGTCGTCGTTCTGTCGCATCAGGATCCCAGCTATCGACGGCGTGATGCCGCAATTCGATTGCCAGTGAGGCCTCGACCTCGCAGCGGAGTTCACCGTCAAGGAAGACGAACGTCGTTCGTAACGCGGCATGCCGGGCAGCCAGCCCGGCAACCGCACGGCGCATGGCGCGCATGTCGATGTCCGGCGGCAGTCGCACTCCGGCTGCCAGGTTGAGAGCTTCGCCAGCCCTGCTGAGCTGGTCGAGAAACCACAGCCCACGCTGACCGTGGCTCGGCGAGCCGGTGTCGATCATGTTAATCGTCCCTGAGTTCGCTCTGCATAATGAACCACGTCTCAGTCAGCTCCGCCCAGTACGGGAGCTCCGTTCTCTCTTTCGTAGATATCCCCCCAGGGGATGCCGACGGTGGAGGTGAGCGTGGCCGGGGGCAGTTGCCTGGCCGACGGCGAATTCGCGGCGAGTTCCTCGATCTCCGCGCGGAATCCAACGGATGTGTCTGGCGCGATGGCGACCACGGAACTCTCGTCTTCCTCGGCAATATGGATTGCCACCGAAATAGCGGTGCCCGTTGACAGGCCGACGGACAGCCCGCATTCGTCGCGCACGTAGGCGGCGTACGCGGCAGAGACCGAGTCGGGCACCCGCGCCCATAAGTCGATGATGTCGCCGTGCGCCACGGTCAGCGGGCAAGGTCCCCGCATCCCTGCCCCTGACATGAGGTACGACGGTTCGTAGCTGCCGCCAAAGATGGTCGAGCCAACGGGCTCGACGCCGATGACCTGCACCGACGGATCGAGGCTCTTGACGTGCTGACCGATTCCGCAGATGGTCGCCCCGGTACCGATCGAGGCGACGATCGCGTCGATGCGCCCGGAGCACTCAGCCCAGATTTCCGGTCCGGTCGTCTCCCGATGGGCCGCCAGCGCAGCCTCGTTGCCGTACTGGTTCAGCCAGATGGAGCCGTCCCGGTCGCCCAGTTCGGACGCGAGTGCGATCCTCGTCTGCCGCATGTCCAGCCCGGGGCGTGGGCCGAGAACCAGCTCGATTTGCGCTCCAGCCTCACGTATCCGCTCGCGCTGCCGCTTGGAGAGTGTGTGGTCGACGATGATGATCGGCTGGAAACCGAGCAGCTTTCCAAGTCGAGCGAGCGCCACCCCGAGGTTCCCGGAGGTGCTCTCGACGACTTGCACTCTCGCACCAGCGGTAGCGTACGCCCAGTTGAGCAGATAGACCGCGTTCCGGTCTTTTGCGCTGCCGAAAGGATTGCGGAACTCTGCCTTGAGCATGAGCCTGCCCCGCTTTACCAAATGCGAAAGATCGAGCATCGGAGTATGGCCGATGCCCAGCGCCGCCATATCGAGCTCTCTTCTAGTCATCGGGGTCTAGGAGTTCGATGTGGGTGATGGGTATGTCGGGGTTGGTGGCTGCTGCGTGGAGGATGCGGGTGAGGCCCTGGGTGAGTTGTTGTGCGGTGTCCCGGTCGAACAGGTCGGTAGCGTAGCCGAGGGTGCCCTCGATGCCGGCCCGGGCGCCGTCGGCGGAGAACTGCTCGCGGACCGTGAAGGTGAGGTCGTGCCTGGCGGTGACCGAGAAGCCGGGCAGTTTGCCCAGGTCGAGGAATCTTTGCGGGACAACGCGCAGGCCGGGCATCTCGAACCGGGCTTCGGTGCCGTTCTCGAGGGACAGCATCACCTGGAACAGCGGGTAGCGGGCCACGGACCGGGCGGGGTTGAGGATCTGCACCAGCTGGTCGAAGGGCAGGTCCTGGTTCTGGTACGCGGCGAGGTCGGTGTCGCGGACCCGGGCCAGCAGCTCGCGGAAGCCGGGCGTACCGGATGTGTCAACGCGCAGGACCAGGGTGTTGACGAAGAAGCCGACCAGGTCGTTGAGATCGTCGTCGGCGCGTCCGGCCGCGGGTACCCCCAGCGGGATGTCGGTTCCCGCGCCGAGCAGGGTGAGCAGCGAGGTGAGCGCGGCCTGGACCACCATGAACATCGACGCGCCTGCCTGCCGGGCCAGGGCCGCCAGCTGCGCGTGCACGGCGGCGTCGACCCGGAACTCGGTAATCGCGCCGCGGTGGGTGGCCGCGGCCGGCCGCGGCCGGTCCGCCGGCAACGCTATTTCCTCGGGTATCGCCTCCAGCGTCCGCCGCCAGAAAGCCACCTGGTGAGCCATCATGCTGCCGGGGTCATCCTCGCGGCCCAGCATGGTCTGCTGCCACAGCGCGAAATCGGCGTACTGGACCGGCAGTTCGGGCCATCCCGGCGCCGACCCGGCAAGCCGCGCGCTGTAGGCGGCGGCGAGGTCCCGCGCCAACGGCGACAGGGACAGCCCGTCACAGGCGATGTGATGCATGACCAGGACCAGCACGTGCTCTCGCGGCCCGGTCGACACCACCTCGGCGTGCACCGGGATCTCATCCGCCAGGCTGAACTCATACCCGCAGGCCAGCGAGACCAGGCCGGCGGCCTCAGCCGCGCTGGCGGTCTGCCAGGTCACGCTCACCGGCGCGTCGCCGGCCGAGAGCACCTGCTGGAACGGCTCGCCGTCCACCGCCGGGAACACCGTCCGCAAGCTCTCATGCCGGCCGACCACATCACCCAGCGCACTCTCAAGTGCCTGCCGGTCCAGGTCCCCCTCCAGACGCAGCACCAGCGGCACGTTATACAGGCCCGGCCCTTCCATCTGAGCCAGAAACCACAGCCGCCGCTGCGTAAACGACAAAGGCACACGCTCAGGACGCACGGCTCGTCGTAGCGGTACGGGTGAGATTTCCTCTGCCGACCGGAGCCGCCGGGCCAGGGTCGCAACCGTGGGAGCCGCGAACAGCGTGCGAAGGCGCACGTCAGCCCCAAGCACCGACCAGATCCGGTGCAGCAGTTGTGCGGCTAGCAGTGAGTGTCCTCCGAGCTGGAAGAAGTCATCATCAATGCTTACCTGGTCCACGCCGAGCACGTCGGCGTACAAGCTGCACAGAACCTGCTCCTGCGCCGTGCGCGGCATCCGGCCAGAAGCGGTAACCAGATCGGGAGCCGGCAGCCGCCGACGGTCGATCTTCCCCTGGCGCGTCAGCGGAATCGAGTCCACCAGCACGATCGCTGAAGGCACCATGTACTCGGGGAGGATCGATTTGAGAAACTCGCGGGTCGCCCTGGGCTCCACGTCAGCATCCGCGATGACATAGCCGAACAGCCGCTGGTTGCCCGAACTGTCTTCTCGCGCTGCGGCCACGGCTCGTACGACACCAGGACAGGTCCTCAGGGCAGCTTCGACCTCCGCGAGCTCGATACGGAAACCGCGTATTTTCACCTGGTCATCTGCCCGGCCCAGGAATTCCAGGCTCCCGTCCCCGCGCCAGCGCATCAGGTCACCCGTCCGGTACATCCGAGAGCCGGAGCCCTCGAACGGGCACGGTACGAAACGCTGAGCCGTAAGCCCAGGCTGGCCCAGGTATCCACGCGCCAGCTGCACTCCAGCCACATAGAGTTCCCCGACCACTCCCGGAGGCACCGGCCGCAGCGCATCGTCAAGAAGGTAGGGGCGAACATTACGCACGGGATGCCCCACAACGGGCACTTCGGTCGAACCGAATCGGGCGAAAAGCGAGGTGTTGGTATTCTCCGTAGGACCGTAATGATTGATCCCGGAGACTCCCGGCGTTCCCCGGATCAGCTCCCACATATCACCTGGGATCGCATCCCCGCCTACGATCATTGTGCGCACGGAGGGGACAGCAGAGCCCGGCCCTCCGTCGAGAAGGCCGTACCGGATGAGTTCGGCGAAATACGCTGGAGTGGCCGTCAAGAAGTCCACCCCGTGCGTCCGAACGTACTCGACGAGAGCAGCCGGATCTGTCCGCATTTCCGGATCGAGCAAATGCAGCTCATGACCGGTGAACAGAGCGAGCAGGGCGCCCCAGCAGGCATCGAAGGTCAAGCGATGTGTCGTGGCGATTCGCGCCTGCGGCAGCCCGGTACGAGAGACATGCTCGGCATATATCGCCTGGTCATGGAGGAGCAGATTCGCCAGGCCCCCATGCTCGATGATCACGCCCTTGGGAGCGCCTGTCGACCCCGATGTGTAGATGACGTACGCAGCGTCATGGGGAGCGGGGGGAACGGTCACCCGGTGATCAGCGGCACTGGCGGACTGACCGCCGTCGGCGTCCCAGGCGTCAAGCAGGAACTGCTCAACCGCGCACCCTGGCGGCACCGATCCGGCAATCGTCATGACCAGGACAGGAGCCGCGCCGGCGAGCAGGCGCTCGACCCGGACGGGCGGCGCATCAATGTCGACCGGCAGGTAAACACCGCCGGCCTTGAAGATCGCCAGCAGAGCCGCTATCGAATCCAGAGAGACCGGGAGCATCACGGCGACACGGTCCTCGGCACGGACGCCACGGGCAGTCAGTTCCGCTGCCAGCCGGTCCGCCCTGGCGTTCAACTCGCGGTAAGTGAGCTGCCGATCGCCGTGACGGAGCGCGACAGCTTCTGGAGTCGTCGACGCGTAGCCCTCGAAAACGCTGATGACGGGCAGCGCTGGAGCCGCTGTGTCGTCTCGGCGCTGAGATACGGTGTGCGGTTTGTCCGGGTCTAGGAGTTCGATGTGGGTGATGGGTATGTCGGGGTTGGCGGCTGCCGCGTGGAGGATGCGGGTCAGGCCCTGAGTGAGTTGATGCGCGGTGTCCTGGTCGAACAGGTCGGTGGCGTAGCCCAGGGTGCCCTCGATGCCGGCCCTGGCCCCGTCCGCAGAGAACTGCTCGCGGATCGTGAAGGTGAGGTCGTGCCTGGCCGTGACCGAGAACCCAGGCAGTTTCCCCAAATCGAGATACCTCTCTTGGACAACCCGCAGACCGGGCATCTCGAACCGGGCCTCGGTCCCGTTGTCCAGAGACAACATCACCTGGAACAGCGGATAGCGGCCCGCGGACCGAGCGGGATTGAGAATCTGCACCAGCTGATCGAAAGGCAGATCCTGATTCTGGTACGCGGCCAGATCGGCGTCACGGACCCGGGCCAGCAGCTCACGAAAGCCGGGCGTACCAGACGTGTCAACACGCAGGACCAGAGTGTTGACGAAGAAGCCGACCAGGTCATTGAGATCGTCATCGGCGCGTCCAGCCGCCGGCACCCCCAGCGGGATGTCCGTCCCCGCGCCACGCAGAGTGAGCAGCGAGGCCAGCGCGGCCTGAACCACCATGAACATCGACGCGCCCGCCTGCCGCGCCAGCGCCGCCAACTGCGCATGCACGACGGCATCGACCCAGAACTCGGTAATCGCGCCGCGGTGCGTGGCCGCGGCCGGCCGCGGCCGGTCCACCGGCAGCGCTATCTCCTCCGGTAACGCCTCCAGCGTCCGCCGCCAGAAAGCCACCCGATGAGCCATCACACTGCCGGGATCATCCTCCCGGCCCAGCATCGCCTGCTGCCACAACGCGAAATCGGCGTACTGCACCGGCAGCTCGGCCCACCCCGGCGCCGACCCGGCAAGCCGCGCACTATAAGCGGCCGCGAGATCCCGCCCCAACGGCGACAACGACAGCCCGTCACAGGCGATGTGATGCATGACCAGGACCAGCACATGCTCACCCGGCCCGGTCGACACCACCTCGGCGTGCACCGGGATCTCATCCGCCAGGCTGAACTCATACCCACAGGCCCGCGAGACCAGGCCGGCCACCTCAGCCCCGCCGACGGCATGCCAGGTCACCCGCACCGGCGCGTCACCGGCCGAGAGCACCTGCTGGAACGGCTCGCCATCCACCGACGGAAACACCGTCCGCAGGCTCTCATGCCGACCGACCACGTCACCCAGCGCACTCTCAAGCGCCTGCCGGTCCAGTTCCCCCTCCAGACGCAGCACCAGCGGCACGTTATACAGCCCCGACCCCTCCAACTGAGCCAGAAACCACAACCGCCGCTGCGCAAACGACAAAGGCACACGCTCAGGACGCGCTCTATTACCGGCAATCAAGAGCAGATCTCCAAAGACAGGATACTGGCTTAATGATCCGGGCAGTGAGGCGAGAATGTATCCAGCCTGTCACTGGAGGTGTTCACAATGTATGACCGCGTTTACTATGCACCCCACAAGCGACAGTAGCCTTCGATAGCCAGGAAATCAAGAATGATCCGCATCCTGCCCAGATCCGGCTCTTCTGCCGTTCCCATGACCATCGGTTTTCTGTCCTCGTCCGGGCAGCCCCGGGCATAGTCGCCGCAGGTGAGCTCGGCCATGGCGATCGATGCTCCGGCGCTGTGGAAGCCGGCCAGGACGCCCGCCGCCGCGCCAAGGCCGGCCTGCCGCCGGCCTTCGATTCGGAGGTCTACAAGCAGCGCCATGCCGCGGAATGCGCGATCGTCCGGTACGAGGCCACCCTCCACATCACCGCCAGCCGGCCGAAGATGAATCCTCACAGGGTCCGCTCCGCCAGGGCGCTGCCCGGCGACCGGATCGAGCACATTCAGGGTTGATGCACCAGATTGGGCTACTATGCCGTGTGGCGACTAGGACGGGGTGCGACTTCTGGTCTCCTGCGATCGCGAACCCTTGACGACCTTACGCACACGGGGTGCCGTAATGATGCCAGGATTTGTCGAAGTCACGTCAGGCGACCTCCCGAAGGGCTGCCGCCGTCGTTCGCGCAACAGCGCCTCTGGTGTTCTCGCCCAGCCGGCTCCCGGCGATCCGCCCTCTAACTTGGTCCTCGCCCCACAGACTGCCGGGCGTTCACCGAGGTGGCGTCCAGGCACGAAGCGCTGCGGCGAACCAGGGTTGTCACAACCGCCGACGAGCCCCATCAGGTCATCGATCCCGCGTTGCCAGCCGCGAGTCTAATCGAGAGCAGAAGAAGGGGGCATGATGAGTGCGACGGTGGTAGGCAATTTATCTGTCAGCCGAGTGTCGGCCGACATCTTCCAGAATGCTCCCTCACCCTACCTGGAGCCTGCCAAAGCGCGACAATTTGCAGTGAATCATGGATGCGCCTGGTTCGACAGCAACCTGATTGATGCGCTGGCAAAGATGCGAGCGGGTCACGGGCCGGCTGCACTTCATATCACGGGTTCTCCTATCCAGCCGGCAGCGGGACCCACGCCCGGAACGCTCGACCCTTTACCTACTATCCCAGCTCCCGATGATCAGTATTCAGGTGAGGCATGCCTACTCGGCCTTGCCTACCATCTCGGGATACCGTATGGCTATTCTCGTGAGCACAAGGGCGCAGCTATACAGCAGGTTGTCGCAATGCCCGGGCGGCAGGGAGTCCAGTCGAGCGAAGGCTCGGATACCGCACTTGGCTTTCATACGGAGAGCTCATTTGCGGAGACGCGCCCAGACTTCCTGCTGCTGGCGTGCCGACGCGAAGGTCCGGTGCAGATCCCTACCCTGGTGCTGGATGTGCACGAGCTACTGGACAGGATTTCCTCGTGGGCGGCCTCGGCTCTCATGCGGCCGATATTCTCCGTCAGGTCGCCGGCCTCCTTCGGGGAACCTTCATTCCTGTCGACGGATACGCACGTAATTGACGTAAAGGCAGGCGAAGCCGGCCTCCGGCTTGACCTTGAAGGCCTACTTGAATCCAAAGACGAGACTGGCAAGGCGGCCCTCACCGAGCTGTTTGCATCTATTGCATCCGCCGGTACGCCAGTCCTGTTGAGCGAAGGCGATATCCTGATCATTGATAATCGCAGAGCAGCGCACGCTCGTCCGGCATTCAAGGCCATATTCGACGGCCAGCAACGATGGCTGCAACGTTGCCTGGTTCGCGCAGAGTTCTGGACCTGCCGCTCCGCGATGAAGGCGGAAGGCGTCAAAATCCTGGCACCAGGCTGAAAGCCGTCCACACGGCGAAGGGACGATGAGTGACACAGCAACCGGCACCTATCGCCCGCGACTACGGCAAGTTCTTCGACGACATCGCGGGCGAGTACGACAGCACGCGTCCGGCGTATCCCGACAAGCTCGTCGATCAGGCTTGTCAGGGTCTTGGCCGCCGTGATCACGTCCTTGAGATCGGGTGCGGGACCGGGCAGCTCACGCGCAGCCTCCTTGCCCGCGGCCTGCATGTCACGGCGGTCGAACCTGGTAAGAGCCTCTTGGCCCTGGCCACGAGGAAGCTTGGGGGCGCCGGAGCCATCGAGTTCATCAATGCCAGATTTGAGGATGTGCCACCCATTCACCGGCATTTCGCGGCCGTCTTCTCGGCATCCGCGCTGCACTGGGTGGATCCCGAGGTCAGCTGGCGCAAGATCGCCGACGTGCTGGTGCCCGGTGGCACGCTTGCGCTCTTGTCGTACTTCGAAGTGGAGGAGCAGCGCACCAAGGACGATCAGGAGACGATGCTGGCTGCCCTTTCGCGGGTCGCGCCAGAGGTCGCCGCCACCGTCCCCTCCTACAGAGACCTTGACGCCACGATTGCCGGGGCGGAACAGCGCCGGGGTAACGTCTCGGCTCTGTGGGCATGGCTTGGCAACCACGACGTGGCACAGGACTATGCCAAGGAACTGTTCGATGATGTTCAGGTGTCGATGATACCGCTGATCGTCGAGCATACTGCCGACGAACTGAATGCGATCCTCCGCACGATGTCGTATTACCCCATGCTCGCGCCGGCTCAGCGTCAGGCCCTTGAGCGCGAGAATGAGGCTATCTATGAGCGGCTCGGGCGACCGATTCGGTCAAGCACCGTCGCGACGCTGGTCACGGCGCATGCAATGCCCAGCGCCGCCGAGCACTAGGAACAAGCGAACGGGCAGGGCATGACGGGCCGGCCGGGCTTTACCTCACGAAAATGCGAATTTGTCGCGATCCACGGCGGCCATTTCTTCGTGCAGGCAAATTGACAGGAATCGCGCCAGGCAGGCGAGCCGCCTCTTGTGCTCGTGCACACTATTGGCTACTATGGGACGTTAGCGAGATAACCCGAGGGTCGGCGAGGCCGCCCATTCGAACTCGCAGCAATTTCGTTTAGTTCTTCTTGAGTATAATAAGTTGAGGCCGTCCTGCACTTGCGCAGGACCGCATTCTAATTAACGGGGACGGGGCTGACTCACTACGAGGCATAACTGGAATTGTCCTGAACGCCGCGGATGGTGACATTCGATGATGGGTGATGCATGAACAATCAGGCGAACATCATTAACACTCATTTCTCGCTGAGCGACAGCGAGATCGAGCAGTTCCATCGGCAAGGGCACATCGGCCCGTTCGATCTCTACGAGCCCGCGGAGATGGAGCAGAATCTGCGCGCCCTGAGGCCTAAGCTGCTCAACACGAAGAAGGCGGTCTACCGGCAGGACAAGGCGCTCTCGGGCGTGACCAACCTGGCCAACTATGACCGTCACCTGGATGTCGACTTCCTGGCTCAGCACATCACGCGCCCGGAGATAGTGGGCAGGCTCGTCAGCCTCCTGGGGCCGAACGTGCTGTGCTGGCGTACCGAATTCTTCCCGAAATACCCTGGCGACGAGGGCACCGACTGGCATCAGGCGGACAACTTCTCCAACGTTGCCGGATCAAAGCACCCGCAGATTGTATGGCCGGAGGACTCCGAGTTCGGCGGCACCATCACCGTGTGGACGGCGTTCACTGAGGCCACCATAGAAAATGGCTGCCTTCAGTTCATTCCCGGCTCGCACAAGAGCATGAACTATGACGAGTCCAAGGTCATGGACTACAACGAGAACCAGATCAACAATGTGGAGAAGAACGGGGTGAGGCGAGGATTCTTCGGGTACGACTACCGTCAGCTGCAGATCGATCCAGACTGGAGCCCGGACGAATCCCAGGCGCAGTCGATGGTCATGCGCCAAGGCCAGTTCATTATATTCTGGTCAACATTGATGCATGCCTCGCACGAGCATCAAGGGCTGAGCGACGAAATGCGCCTCGGCTTTGCCGCCCGCTACCTGCCGACACAGGTGAGAGTCTATCCGTATTCCGACTCGCTCCGGGAGTTCGGCGGCGAGGCGAGCCTGGAAAAGTTCGGCTGCGTCCTCGTCGCCGGCCGTGACGAATACCACCACAACCGCTTCGTCCAACAGACGGCTAACGGCACTCCATTCGTCGCGCCCCGGTGAGCGGATCGAATCGCCGTGCCGGGAGCGAAGCTGCCAAGGATGGTGTATGGAGGTGTCCATGCCACTATGCGTGAGCTGATTGCTTCCGAAGCGGCTATCGCCGTCCACCGCCTGCTCAACGGCGCACCGGTCGATTATCCGCGAGACAGCAGCGTGCCGGCGCTCTTCGCGGCATCCGCGCGGCGCCGGCCCGCCGCCCCAGCAGTCGTGCAAGGCGACCGGACGCTGACCTACCACCAGCTTGAAAGGCTGGCCAACGGGCTCGCTATGGACCTGGTTGCCCGGGGCGTGCAGCCAGGGTTCACGGTCGGAGTGTGCCTCGCCCGCTCCCCCGAGCTGATCGTCGCCCTGCTTGCGATCCTGAAGTGCGGCGGTTCATACCTTCCTTTTGACGCGGGATGGCCGGACGAGCGGCTGCGGATCCTGTTCACCGACGCCGACTGCCGCTGGGTGCTCACCGATAGGGCCCCCGCGTTACGGAGCCGGCTCAAGCAACAGCGCGTCGTGCCAGTGAGCGAGGCTGACCTGCCTGAAAGTGAGGTCGGCCCGGCGATCGAGGTAGCGGCCGACGCCATCGCCTATGTCAACTTCACATCGGGGTCGACCGGAAGGCCGAAGGGCGTGACGATCCGGCACCGCAGCATCGGACGTCTGGTCTTCAAGGCGAGCTACGCCAGACTCGACGAGTCGTCTCGGCTGCTTCAGCTCGCGCCGGTCACCTTTGACGCCGCGACTTTCGAGATCTGGGGTGCGCTGCTTCACGGTGGAGTCTGCGTTCTGCACCCTGCCGGGCTGGTCCGCCTATCGCAGTTGGGGTGGGTGTTGCGGACGCATCGCGTCACCGAGTTGTTCCTCACGACCGGGTTGTTCAATGCGGTGATCGACGAAGTACCCGATGCCCTCGCCAGCCTGAGAACCATCCTGACCGGCGGCGAGAACCCCTCGATCAGGCACATGGTCGAAGCGGTCCGGATCCTCGGGCCGGGGAGGCTGGTACACGTCTACGGCCCCACGGAATCGACCACATTCGCGACGTACTGTCCGGTCGATGAGCTGGCGCCGGACGCGACCGCGATCCCCATCGGCCGTCCCATCCAGAACACGCGACTGTACGTCATCGATGGCGATGCCTTGTGCGCTCCAGGACACCCGGGAGAAATCTGCCTTGCCGGAGACGGCCTGGCCCCCGGCTACCTGGGCATGCCGGAACTGACCGACGAGCGCTTCGTCGAGCGCGTAATCGATGGTGCCGCCGAGAGGCTCTACCGGACCGGCGACTATGGCCTGCCGCTACCCGATGGCAATATCGTCTTCCAGGGCCGGGAAGATGACCAGGTCAAGGTCCGTGGCTTCCGCATCGAGCTGGGCGAGATCGCCCATCACCTCGAGCACCACCACGCGGTCAGGCAGAGTTTCGTCACGGTGGATCCCCGGCCCGAGGGCGACGCCATCCTAGCGTTCGTCGTTGCCGACGCTCCCTGCACGTCCGACTCGCTACGCGACCACCTGCGGGCCCGGTTGCCCGAGTACATGCTGCCAGAGCGCATTCAACTATGCGCGGCACTGCCCCTGACCGAGACCGGCAAGGTCGACCGCAACGCCCTCATCGCGTCCACAGCGAAGCCTTCCTGAGATTGGGGAAACGAGATGAGTTCCGACGACGACCGGACGCTGAACCCTATCGGGGAGTCGATCGCCGAGATCTGGCGCGGCCTTTTCCAGGTCACCGAGGTGACCGACGACGACGACTTCTTCGAGCTCGGCGGCAATTCGCTCACCGCCATTAAGTTCCTGGCCCGGGTCGAGAAGCACTTCGGCGAAGACGCGCTCTTGCCCGAGACCCTCTACGAGGACGCGCGGCTGGGCAGCCTCGTGAAGGCGGTCGAGGCCTCGACTGACCGATACAGACAGCAGGGTTAGCGTTGACCGGTACCAGTCGCCTGACTGGTACCGGGCGGGGAACGCTAACGCTCCTCATATCCGCTGCGCGCGATGATATCTCGCATGACCTCGCTGGCTCCGCCAGCGACCGTGGCAGCCTGGGCGTCCTGCACGATACGCACGATGTGCGAGCCTTCACGGAACCCCTCTGCTCCGTGCAGATGCTGGCATTCCTCGGCCACGATCCTGGCAAGCTCGGTCGCCTTGAGCTTCGCCATCGAGCACTCGGTGATCGACAGGGGGTCGCGCGCATATCTCCAGGCAGCGTGATATACGAGCTGACGTGCCGCCTCCAATTCGGTGAGCAACTCGGCCATCTGGTGACGGACGACCTGCTTGGCGGCAAGCGTCGTGGAGAACATCTCCCGCCGGCTGAGGAAGCGCCAGGTCAGGTCGAGGCAATGGGCAGCGTCGCCGATCGCCGTGATCGACGCGGCGAGGCGTTCCAGCTGCATGTTCTTCATGATCTGGGTGAAGCCGCTGTTACGACGGCCGATCACGTTCGCCTCCGGCACGCGAACGCCGCCGAAGCTGAGGTCGGCCATGGCACAGGCGCGCCAGGAGACGCAGTCGTTCGGTACGATGCGGACACCGTCGCTGGCGCGGTCGATGACGCACAACGACAGATTGCTGTGACCGGTCGATCCCGGCGGGCCATCGGTGCGCACCGCTGTCACGAAGAAGTCCGCGAAACCCCCGTTGACGATGAAGCGCTTCTCCCCGTCGACGATCAGCAGGCCACCCTCCTCGCGGGCGGTCGCGGCGAGGCCGGTCAGGTCGGAGCCGGCCTGCGGTTCGGTGATCGCCAGCGCGGCGATCTTCTTCCCTGCCACGGCCGGGGCCAGATAACGTCGACGCAGATCGGAAGACCCGCCGCTGGCCAGGTAGCTGGTGGCCATGTACGAATGCAGCGCGACCGCGAAGCGCACCCCGCCGAAGCCGGTGCGGCCGAGCTCCTCGAGGAAGACGACTGAGTGGAAGAAGTCTTTCTCGGCCCCGCCAGCGCTGCGCGGATGATTAAGGCCGAGCAGCCCGTCAGCCGCAAATGCAAGCCAGGCCCAGCGCGGCACCTCCCGGTTCCGGTCCCAGTCCGCGGCATGCGGGGCAATCTGCTCATCCAGGAACGCACGCACGGATCGCCGGAACGCCTCATGCTCGGCGCTGAAGTACACCTGCGAGGAGTCGACGGTCACTGCGCCCCGCCCTCCCGCAGCTGCGCGGCGATAGCCGCCATGACCGCTCCGGAGCGTTTCAGAGCCCGATTGAGAATCCTGAGTTCCTCTTCGCGATCCACCCGGCAGTCCTCTCTGTGCGATGACGCACCCCACGCTGCATTGGCGAAGCGATCGACAAGGCGTCCGGTCTCATCAAATTGAGCATCAGCGATATCACATTTTAGCCCTTTGCGATAAGCCCGCGAGCACCTGGACGGGGTCCGGGAGTGGGCAAGCCCAGCCGGATAGCAGTCCAGGAAGGGTGCGATGACGTGTTCGCGCAGTGTTAGCAGGGCGTGACCTGACGCGACGACCTGGACCGCAACCTTTTCACACAAATATCTTCTCCAGCCCGCTATGCGGCTTGAGCTGGGAAGACGGGACCTAACCAGGATGGGACCACGGTCCAAATTTCGCGGCGTCCTCGCGATCGGGTCTTCGAAAGTGCGGGGCGAAAGGGTAGCATTGCTCTGCCGCTCAGCCACTGCGCAAGCGGCGAGCGGCTAGAGACGAGGGCCAGATCTGGGACGCACCTCGCGATAGCTAGATACGTCATTCACTTGGCTCTGGAGCCAGAGGAGATCCTGGGAGCCGGCACTCTTCGCGGCATAGCGGCTCCGCTGGCTCGATAAGCCATCATCGGGAAGTCGTTCTCACGCAAGAAAAGCGACAGCACCAGCCGCGAGAAACGCGTAATGAGCTTCGGCACCAAGCTTCGGGGGGGAGATTCGTGCTAATCCACAACAGCACGGAAGAGACGGTCATCCTGTACCGGCAGATTAACCTCACACAGGCCGCCTACCCCCAAGTCGGCATAAAGCAGCTCTTTGAAGCCCAGGCCGCCCGGCGAGCGGATGCCGTGGCGGTGGTGTGCGGCGGTGACAGCCTGACCTACAGGCACCTCAACCTGCTAGCTAATGGTCTCGCGGAACATCTGATCGACATTGGGATCGGCCCCGGCGCCATGGTTGGCACCTGCATCGATCGATCGATCGACTTGATCATCGCGCTTGTGGCGACCGCCAAGTGCGGCGCGGTCTATGTTCCCTTCGACCCAGTCTGGCCCGCGGAACTCCGGCAGCGGGTAGCCGCCGACAGTCAGATCAAATGCATGGTGATCGGCGCCGAATACGCAAGTCTTGCGCCCACCGACTACACGATGGTTCGGATCTCCGATCATAGGCGGCTCGTCGAGGAAAATCCTGATGTGGATGTGTCGGCCGACGGTCTCGCATACATCAACTTCACGTCGGGGAGCACGGGCGTTCCAAAAGGCGTGAAGATCAGAAACGCTGGCGTCGTGCGGCTGATCACTAACGCGCGATACGCCGACCTCGGGCCCTCGTCAGTCGTGCTGCACATATCGTCGCCGACCTTCGACGCTGCCACATTCGAGATCTGGGGCCCGCTGCTGAACGGTGGGACGTGCGTGGTGTACGGCAAACGGCACATCAGTTTCTCTGATCTCGCTGAGGTCGTACGGGCAGCTGGTATCACCTGCGCTTGGATAACAACCGCGCTCTTCAATGCGATCGTCGACGAAGCGCCAGAGATCCTGCGCGGCATCGAGACAATACTTTTTGGCGGAGAGGAGGCCTCCGTCAAACACGTGAGAAAGGCGCTAGCGGCAAATGGTGATGGCAGGTTCGTGAATATTTACGGGCCCACCGAATGTACGACCTTCGCAACCTATTACCCGGTCAGTGATGTGACGGCTGATCTTTCCGTAATCCCGATCGGGCGGCCGATTCAGAACACCACGCTGTACCTGCTGCGGGACGGGAAACTATGCGGACCGGGAGAGACCGGTGAGATCGTCCTAGGCGGAGCGGGTGTCGCAGCGGGTTATGTCGGAGAGGCAGCCAGGAGTGACAAGTTCCGGGAGTTGTCGGTCGATGGCGGCCTCGAGGACGTGTATATGACCGGTGATTTCGGCCATCTGACGGTTGACGGTGACCTCGTGTTCGACGGGCGGCGCGATGACCAAGTCAAAGTGCACGGGTTCCGCATAGAGCTGTCTGCGATCTCATTTGAGCTGGATCAATGCGATCACGTGAAGCGCAGTTACGTAACTGTGACCGATGGTGCGGCTGGTGAGCGGAATCTTGTCGCCTTTATCATCCGTTCAGATGAGTCTGCGACTGGTAGCGCGATACGGAAATTTTTGTCCAGCCGGCTTCCGTCATATATGATTCCGCCGATCATCCTCACCTGTGACGAATTCCCGCTGCTTGCCAGCGGGAAAGTAGACCGCCGAGCGTTGCTAAAGCGCGCCGGATTAGGCTGATATTCATGGAGGATATGAACCCGCTTCCCCTGACGGCGCTGCAAGAGCAATTTCTTCTGCTGCACCGGATGCGCGAGAGCAGCGGTCCGGATCCCTATGTGATCCAGTTTGTCTTCCGCGTGTCAGGACCGCTCGATGCGCAGAAGCTCAAGCTTGCCGTTGAACGACTGATCATCATTCACCCCTGCTTCAGGACGGCATTCTTGTCGGAAGGCAGGGAAAAGCCAGTCCAGGTCGTGATGCGGGAGGCACGACTAGACTGGCGGGAGCACGACTTCTCGGCACTGAATAGCGAGCAGAAAACGCTGGCACTTTCGGACTGCATCGATTTTTACAAGATGATCGAGTTCGATCTCGCCGTTCCGCCAGCCGCGATATTCGCCCTTGCTAAGGTGTCGACGGATGAGTATCAGCTCATTATATGCTACCATCACATCATTCTTGACGGGTGGTCGCAGGAGCTGCTGTTCAAAGAACTCTTCGAACTGTACTCCACGCATCAGGATATGTGGCCTAGCGAGCCCGAGTCTTCCTTTCGGGATTATCTGGAGTGGCTGGGTACGAGGGATCGAGATAAGGCGCTCGACGCCTGGCATGCGATTTTGGCTGATCTGGCGGCGCCGAGCCTGCTTCTGCCCGTGGTGAGCACGCATGCGGGCTCGTCACCCGGGGGACTATTCCGAGATTACGGTATTCTTAAGAGTTCGGCGAAGTCGGCGCGAGAGGTTGAGGTTCTGCTCGGCGAAGACCTCTGGGCAGATATCACTTCCACCGCACATCGCAACGGAGTGATGCTTGGCATGCTGATGCACGTTATCTGGGGAGTGCTGGTCGGTCGCCTGACAGCGAGCCAGGATGTCGTGTTCGGCAGCGTGGTGGCCGGCCGTAGCGGAGACATGACAGGTCTGGATGAAGTAATCGGGCTTTGCATTAATACGATACCGATGAGGGTTCGATGGGCCTGGGATGATTCATTCCGGGAACTTATGCGTCGCGTGCAGCGCTCCTATTTGCGGATGTTGAAGTTCGATTTCATCGGCCTGCCGGAGATTTCGGGAACAGTACGGCGGCGTGAGCTGTTCGATTCCATTGTCAGCATTGCCAGTTACGCACCCGACGGGCTTGCGAGCGATGTCAGGATTGGTCAGGTCCGTTTCGAGCGAGTCGAGGTGGCGGACTGGATCAGCTTCCCCCTGACCTTGCAGGTGTTCCCCAGCGAGCGGGGCCGGATCCAGCTCAAGTTCTGGCCTGATGTGATTGATAGGGGGTTTGTGGAGGAGCTTGCGGGGCGTCTGGTGCGGTTGCTGGGGGTGGTTGCGGCTGATCCGGGTGTGCGGGTGGGTGAGCTGGAGGTATTGTCCGCGGCGGAGCGCGCGATGATCCTGGGCGAGTGGAACGACACCGGGGCTGTGGTGCAGGAACGGACGCTGCCGTCGTTTGTGGAGGAGCAGGCGGGCCGCAGTCCGGGCGCGGTCGCGCTGGTGTGCGGCGAGCGTGAGCTGAGTTATGCGGAGCTGGACCGGCGGGCGAACAGGCTGGCGCGGTATCTGGTGAGCCGGGGCGCGGGTCCGGAGCGGATCGTGGCCCTAGCGCTGCCACGCGGGGAGTTGATGATGGTGGCGCTCCTGGCGGTGATGAAGGCCGGCGCGGCCTACCTGCCGGTGGACCCGGACTACCCGGCGGCGCGGATAGCGTTCATGCTGGCGGACGCGGGTCCGGTGCTGCTGGTGAGCGACAGCGGGACCGCCAGCCGACTGCCTGCCGACGGCATCCCCCACGTGCTGCTTGACCGCGGCGACACCTCCTCGGAGATGGAGGCCCTGCCCGGTGTGCAGGTGACCGATGACGAGCGGATAGCGCCGCTGCGGACCGGGAATGCCGCGTACGTCATCTACACCTCAGGGTCGACTGGGACACCTAAGGGCGTCGTGGTCACCCACGCCGGCATGGCCAGCCTGGCCCTGGCGGAGGCCGAGGTTTTCGCGGTGACGCCCCGCAGCCGCGTGCTGCAGTTCTCTTCCCCCAGCTTCGACGCGTTCGTGCTGGAGATGCTCATGGCGTTCCCCAGGGGGGCCACCCTGGTAATACCCGCGCCGCACCAGTTCGCCGGGGTCGCCCTCAGGCAAGTGATCGCTGACTACCGCATCACCCACGTTTTCGTCCCTCCGGCGGTTCTCGCCGAAAGCGACGGCGAGCCGGATCTGGGCCTGAAGACTTTGGCAGTCGGCGGCGAGGCCTGCCCGCAGGACCTGGCGGCACGGTGGTCCGGGCACACGCGGATGGTCAATGCCTACGGCCCGACCGAGACGACGGTCATCGTCACGGCCAGTGCCCCGCTCGCGGGGGACTCCGTTCCGCCGATCGGCCGGCCGCTGGTGAATACACGGGCGTACGTGCTGGACGAGGGCTTGCGGCCGGTGCCTGCCGGGGTGACGGGCGAGCTTTACATCACCGGACCGGGACTGGCACGAGGGTACCTGGGACTGCCGGGGCTGACGGCGGAGCGGTTCGTGGCCTGCCCGTTCGGTGATCCGGGACAGCGGATGTACCGGACGGGCGATCTGGCCCGGTGGCGCCAGGACGGGAACCTGGAGTTCGCGGGCCGGGCCGATGCCCAGGTGAAGATCCGGGGATTCCGCGTTGAGTTGGGCGAGATCGAATCAGTGCTGTCCCGCCACCCGCTGGTGGACCGGGCGGTGGTGACGGTCAGGCAAGACCGGCCCGGGGACAATCGCCTGGTCGCGTACGTGACCGCGGCCGGCGCGACCCCGCCCGACCCGGGAAAGCTGCGAGCTCATACCGCGGCGATCGTACCGACATACCTCGTGCCATCAGCATTCGTGCTAGTCGAGGGCTTTCCGCAGTTGCCGAACGGAAAATTGGACCGGAACGCCCTGCCAACATTGGAGTAAAGCATGCTAGTGGGCCCGCTGAAAGAGCGCAATTTCCGCTTCCTCTTCATCAGCCAATCGGTGTCCGGTCTAGGTGACGCGATTGTGCCCGTGGCCCTCGCATTCGCATTGCTAGACCAAACCCATTCAGCCGCTGACCTCGGCTACGTACTCGGGGCCCAGGCGGTCGCTAAGGTCGTTTTCCTGCTCGCCGGCGGCGTTATCGCGGACCAGATGTCGCGACGTGCCGTGATGTTGAGCTCTGACCTCGTGCGGGGTGCCGCCCAAGCCGCCCTCGGAGCTCTTCTCCTGACAGGCCGCCCCTCGGTGTGGATCATCGGCCTGCTCGCCTTCGTGGTGGGAATGGCGGGTGCCGCGTTCCTCCCCGCCTCCTCAGCGCTGGTCCCGTCGATCGTAAGGCCTGAGAACTTACAGCGGGCGAACCATCTCCAGCAGGTAGGCGGGGCCGCGTCGAGAATCGCCGGCCCGGCACTGGCGGGCGTTCTCGTAGTGATGGCCAGTCCTGGCTGGGCGATCTTGCTCGACGCCGCTACCTTCGGCGTGAGTGCCATCCTGCTGGCAGCCATGCGGGTCGACGCGGTGCCGCCGCCCGCCCGACGACACTTCTTCAGGGACCTTCGGGAAGGCTGGGGCGAGTTCCGATCCCAGAACTGGCTATGGCCCATGGTCCTGTCGTTCTCGCTTGTCAATCTACTCATCGGGGCTTATAACGTCCTTGGGCCGCTAGCCAGTCAGCGCTACTTCGGAGGCGCCGCCGCATGGGCCACGGTGTCAACGGTCGGCGGCGTCGGCTCCGTCGCGGGCGGCGTGCTGGCCATGCGGCTACAGCCGAGGCATCCCCTGCGCGCGGGGGTCTGCGCGGCCGTCATGATCGGCTTTGCGCCGCTCGCCTTCGCGGCCGGGTTCCCTGTGCCGGCCATCGCGGTGAGCGCCGCACTGGCCGGCACCGGCGTCATCGTCTTCATGAGCCATTACAACTCCACCATGCAGCGGCAAGTGCCGGAGCGCTCGTTATCGCGGGTCAGCTCGTATACCTGGTTCGGCGCGCTCATCGCCTTCCCGCTCGGCCCGGTGATCGCCGGGCCAGCAGTCTCCGTGCTCTCACTGCACACGATGCTTCTCGCCGTCGGCGCGTTGATGATTCTCGCTATCCTGCCGCTCCTCAGCGTCCGCAGCATCTGGAGTCTCACCGACGAATCGCCGACCCTCCCTACGCCTCAAATGTCGGAGCGGTAACGTTCCGCGCGGTAGATGAACGGGTACGGCACGGGACTTCCAGGCGCTCTTAATCAGCGGGTCCGGGGTTCGAGTCTCTGGCGGTGCACCATCTCTGAACTGGGCCGTTCTCCTGTCATGGAGAGTGGCCAGTTGATGTTGTGGGTCACGTGTGGGTCACACGTGAGTCATTCGCAGCTTCCGGGCGGCGTTGAGGACGAGTCGGGCAGTGCTCTCGGCGGCCTCGAAGGCGGTGTCCGGCGGGACTGAGGTGTAGGTGTCGCAGGTCAGCACGATGCTGGAGTGTCCGAGCATGGCCTGGACGACCTTGAGATTGGTCTGCGCGGCCAACTAACTGGTAGAGAGCAGTGTTCCAACCTGGTGAATGCTTTGTCGGCGGGGCTGTGATCGCGAAGGCATTCGTCATGTTTGGTGATTACGAGAGCGAGAGATCTCAGCCGCGTAGCGTGACCAGTCGCCGCCGGTTTCGTGGATCCATTTGGCGGCGGTGGTGGGGTGCAGGCCTACCAGATCGTGTGGGGCCCGAAAACCCCGATTTGGGTTGTGATCTGCGGTGTTCTCGCATGATCAGGATTCTTCATCTGGCAGGTTCGCGGTCCGTGTTGGTCTGGTTGCTCTACCTGTCGCTCATCCGGGTCGGCCAGTTCCTGCTGTTGCGGCTACGCACGGACGCGGGTAGGGACGTCGAGATCATCGTCCTAGGTCATCAGCTTGCCGTCCTGCGCCGCCAGGGCGGTCCAATGCGCCCGGCGCCGGCGGACCGGGCGCTGCCGGCGGTGCTGTCCCGGCTGCTGCCCCGGATCCGATGGCAAGCGTTCGTGGTCACTGCGGCCACGCTCTTACGCTGGCACCGCGATATGGTGCGGCGAAAGTGGGGTTATCCGCGGCGCCGGCCCGGCCGTCCGCCGA